>NZ_JBAWTG010000064.1:0-27384 GCF_037106235.1 Methylobacterium nigriterrae
GAAGCGGTGCGCTTCCGGGCTGTGGCGCGCCGTCGTGTAGAGCATGCGGCCGTGCTGCCGGACGAAGGGGTTGGCGAGCGCCTCCTCGACCGAAAGGCCGTAGTCGAGATCCACTGAGGCAAGGTTGGTGGCCAGGAAGTTGCTGCCCTTGCGGGCACCTTTGAGCTGCGGGCAGTAGGCCCAGCCGCGCAGGGTTGTTGCGGCAGTGAACTCGTCGATGGTGATCACGACGTTCTCCCAGCCGAGAGCAAAGAGCAATTCATTACCAGCCTCGTTCTTGTCGACGAGACCCGGATTGAAGGCGATTTTCAGCTTTTGCTGTGAAATGGACATGCGGGATCCTCGCCGGAGAACGGGTTTCCCGTTCCGGATATTGAATGAGCACTAGGCACATCAGACTGGAGGAGCGCTGGCTCCGGCAGCGGATCTGAGTCAGCTCGCACGCCAACCGGCGTCAGATCACCCGCTAGCCGCCATCGAAGACCGATGGGCGCTCAGGAGCGTATCTCACCCCTCCGATCGTCATTCCCGCCTCGTCGCCTTGGGTGGAGAGCTCCGCCAATGCATACTCCATCTATCGCGGTTGACAAGCGCGAAAACAAAGAACATTTTCGACAAACCGTGTATTTCCCCCTAAACATTGATGATATCATCAATCATTGATCGATTTTATCTTTTTATTCTTAGAAGTACACCTATTGACATGGGGAGATCCGTAGCCCAAATACGACTCGGCGAGTAACGATCAACTCACTCCTGCAGCGCCATGCGAAGATAATTGCAGGACACATCGTCTCACGGCATAGAGAAGCGGTGCCTCAGATGGTAAACATTCAAGCAGAATTTGTGCTTGCCGACATCCCGATGCGGAAGGGGCTTGATACCTCATCGAGACTTATGGCGGGGTAGCGCCCGCCGGGCCGGAGCTCGGTGGAGCGGCGGTGCGCAATCCTCGCCCGACAGAGAAAATCCGCGCTGCGCCGGAGGCTCTTCCCGGCCGGAACTTAAAGGGCCTGGATCTCACCGTCTGAAAGAACATTCGTTGAGACCGAGCACCCTGCTGTCTACCGCGCAGATTGTCTGCCCCTAGTCTTCGAACTGCGCGCCGTACTGTAGACCGGCGCCACCGTTCTCGATCGGCGTTGAGCCGACCGGCCCCCTCCCCCGAAGTGACGAAGCTTTTGCCCGGGCTCATGCAGTGAGCCGTCGTGGGACGCGCGATGGCTCATGCCCTGGGCGAACGAGGCACGGATTGGTGATCCGCGCAACACCCGGCACCTGCCAGAAGCGGGCGCCAACACTAGAAAGCATAAGCGAGCTCACATGCACGAAGAAGAACACAATAATGACCGCAAACGTCCCACTCGGCCGTTTATTCATTGGTCAAAATCTTACCCTGTCGAGTACCATGCACTGCTGTTTCATTATGGGGTAGACGATCGTTGCGATCCGGTTCTGATTGCACGCAATCGGCACCTGATCCGGATCTATGAGGCGAACCAGCACCTTCCGCAGGCGGCTCTCAACGAGTGCCTTCGAGAAGTTGCCGCCGCTTGGGAGCCGGTCTGTGCACAGATCGACCAGACTGCACAGGTACGGTGGGAGGAACTGCATGCCGCATTCAGTTGGGAGGCACCTTGGCTTCCCGCCCCGCGCGACACTGACAACCGAATCTTCCGCGACGAGGACATGGCGGTCGGATGGCTCGCTGAGCATACCGGCATCAAGTTCTCAAGGCGGCTTTTTACCCGGATGAGGGACGAGGGCATGGGCCCCTATCTTGTAGGTGCCCCAATGGCTGATCTGCCCGCCATGTGCAGATGGGCTAGCTTCGCCTTCGACCTTCCGGCGGAGGGCGCACCCCGACTCGAAGACCGGGTGTTCGAGCCCCTCAGACCCCCCAGGGATGAGGCACCCGATTGGCTCCTCGCTGCCAGCGACAGCGAAGAAACCGACCATCTGAATGGGATGCTTGAGGGCATCGGCGCAAACGTCGTGCGTGTCCGCAGCCCACTTGAGGCGGCTCAAGCCGTAACCGCGGTTCAGTTCCACGGGATGGTCATGCGGTTCAACCATCGGATCGAGGCGGAATACGCGATAGCCTACATCTGCATGGAGGAAAGCGTTCCGTTCGTGGCGATTACCAACGGGCCAGAGCGGCCTACCTCAATGGGGTGCGGCGGCGTCGTCCTCCACAATCCTCGCTCGCCTTATGAAATCGTCGCCGCGCTGGAGAGGTTGCCAGCGGCGAGGCTCGTTGGACTTGAGTTGCCTTGCGACGGACCGGCCGCGCAACGCGACGACTGATGTGAGGTAGGCAGTTTCACGGAGCCGCCGATCTTCCAGTCGGCGGCTCAGCTCAGAAATCCTCTCGCGATCCAATACTGACGATGTCGGCTGGGATCAGCTCGCCGCATCAGCGAATACGGACACGTGAAGAACGAATACCTACGCAGGTGAGCAGCTATGAAAAAGAAGCTTGGCTCAAGGTGGCAGAGCAAGAAGTACTCGTCCATGGATCACGAGATTGCCGTCGCACAGATCATAAGTCGTCGCATCGGCGGACCCGTTGATCCGGCGTTGCACAGCCATCTCGCGAAGTTTGGCCGCGGTGCCTTCGCGACCGGTCGGCGGCAGCCGCCCGAAAAGGCTGTCGACCGCTGGTTGGAGGCTGCTCTCGGTTGGCGGCCGAATGAGCAGGATCTGCTGGCAACCTGCAACTCTGACACGCCCGAGACGGGAGATCGCCTGAAGCCGGTCTGGATGGTCTTCGGCGACGAGGAGGACCCGATCCTCGCCGGTGCCTCTCGTTACATTGAGGCCTGGGGTGCGAAGGTCGAGCGCGTCACGACAGCGCTCGCCGCTATACGGATGGCGACCAGCGGCCAAATCGATGGCGGGCTGCTCAACTGTGCCGGCCGTATCGAGGCCGCTCACTTCATCATTGCCCAGCTGATGTTCCGCGGCCTGCCCTACGTCGCGCTCACTGATGGCCGGGAGGCCCTCGGCTTCGACCTCGGGGGCGTGGTCGTGGATAGGCCGGTGTCGATCGATGAGATCCGTGCCGGGTTCGAGAGCCTGCCGGAGCGCAAGATCTGGGGTTTGAGCTTCGCGGCTGTACCTCAGCTCGAAGCCACTCCCTAGCTCGCAGTGCCACGATGAGCCGCCGCGCACCTCGCGATGACGGGCTGTTCCCGTCAGAAGTCGAGATCGCGCGGCGGCTCAGCCAGACGCCCAGTGAGTGGGCCGCCAAGGCTAGGGTACTGGAGCGTGACGGGTTGCCACGCATCGACCCGCTCATGGGCGGAAGGTTCTGGCCCGCCATTCGCGCGTACTTCCTGGCGCGGCATGGTCTCTCCGGTGCCGAGGCGCTCGCGCCCGACGGCGAGGAGAACCTCGATGCCCTCTAAGTCCCCCACGCCCGGCCTCAAGAGGAGGAGGTCGGGCATCTATTGGTGTGCGACCCACCAGGCCGTGCAGGCCGGCTTCCGTCCCTCTGTGGCCCGCCTGCCCTACTCGCTCGAGAACCCGGATCACCGCCCGCTCATCGAAGCCAACTGCCAGCGGCTGCAGGCCGAGATGCTGCAGTTCCTGGCCAACGGCGGCCGCGAGCAACCCCGCCGCTACGACGGCACCATCCAGAGCCTATCCGGCCTCTACCAGATCGACGCGGCCAGCCCCTTCCGGCGGCTCAAGCACAACAGTCGGCTCAAGGACACCTACGTCCTCAAGCTGATCGAAGCCGCCTTCGGCAAGCGCGCGCTCTCAGCCCTCAGGATCGCCGACTTCTACCGCTGGTACGACGAGATCAAGAAGCCGAAGCGACCCGGCGGCCCCGAGCGGGTACGCCGCGCCTGGGGCGTGATCAAGAAGCTGCGCGAGCTGTTCGCCTACGGTGTCATGGCGGAACTGCCCGAGTGCGAGCGGCTCTACACGATCCTCCGCCACGCCCGCTTCGCCCAGCCGGCACGCCGGCGCATGGTGATGCGGCTCGCCCACGTCGAGGCCTTCATCCCGCAGGCCCTCGCCATGGGCCGGCTCTCGCTCGCCCTCGGCACAGCGCTCCAGTTCGAGACGGCCCTGCGCCAGAAGGACGTGATCGGCGAGTGGGAGCCGATCCCCGCCGGGGCGAAGCGCGGAGCCGACGATTTCGTCCTGAACGGCCGGCGCTGGGTGCGGGGCCTGACCTGGGCGGATCTGCCGGCCGACCTCGTGATCCGCAAGGCGACCACCAAGACCGGCGCTTTTGCCGCCCATGACCTGAAGCTCTGCCCGCTGGTGCTCGACCTGCTGGAGCGGATCCCGTCCGAGAAGCGGACCGGGCCGCTGATCATCGACGAGGTAGCGGGGCGGCCTTACGCCGAATCGGCCTATGGCCGCGAATGGCGGATCGTGGCGCGAGCCGCCGGCATCCCGAACCAGGTCTGGAACATGGACGCGCGGGCAGGTGCGATCACCGAGGCTGAGGACGCGGGCGCCGACCTCGACCACATCCGCTCGGCCGCGGCTCACTCGCAGGCGGCGACGACGCAGCGCTACTCGCGAGGCGCGGTCGGCAAGTCGCGCCGGGTGGCGGAGATGCGGCTGGCGTACAGGGGCCTCAGGAACGGACCCTGAACAGCGGAGGGGAATGGCACGGACCAACACCGATGTGAGGGCATCATAGGTAGGAGACCCCTGTCAGATCCTCAGAGATCGACCAAAGCCGCTTGGCAGTGGCCTGGTCGCGCGCATGAGGAGCGACGTCTGCGGTCGTCGGGTAGCCCCATGCCTCCCAAAGCCCGTCCGGACCGTAGTAGTGCCCGCCGTGTGCATCCGGCGAGGTTGCTCCGTAAAGCAGCGGCAGCGCGCCTCGTGCCGCAGACTGACCGAGCAGGCTGAAGATGGCCCGTCCGGCAAGACGCTCAACCGCGCCCGCCCTGTCGCCGCGCCGCGTAATGTCCGTCTTCGCCACGCCGGGATGAACGGGAACAGACAGGATCGGTGAACCGGCTGCCCGCAGGCGGCGGTCGAGCTCCAGCCCGAACATCAGCATGGCGAGCTTCGACTGCCTGTAGGCATCCTGCGCCGAGTAGGAGCGGCGAAGTTGCAGGTCGTCGAAGCGGATCTGGCCTCGCCGATGAGCGAGGCTCGCGACCTCGACGATCCGGGAGGCTGAACTGAGCCGGACGTCCGCTAGCAGCAGGCCGGTCAGGGTGAAATGACCGAGGTAGTTCGTGACGAGCTGCCGTTCGAAGCCGTCTGCGGTCTCCTCCCGCCGCGGCACGGAGGCGATGCCCGCGTTCAAGAGGAGCACATCGATCGGCGGCCTCTCGTCCCGCCATCGTGTGCCGAACTCCCGGACCGAGCTTAGGCGAGCGGTGTCGAGAGGCCGGAACTCAAGCGAGGCTGCAGGATGCACCTGCCGGATCGACCACATCGCGCGCTGTGCCTTGCCCTCGTCTCGCGCCGCGAGCACGACGTGGGCCCCAGCCCCGGCGAGGGCGAGGGCTGCCTCGTACCCAATCCCACTCGTGGCGCCGGTGATAATAGCGAGCCGGCCGGTCTGCAGCGGCATATCGGCGACGGTCCACTTGCGCTTGGCCATGATCGGCGAGCCCCCTCGTGAAATCCGCATCGGCGCTCACCGAGTCGCAAGCAGCGGGTGCTCGAATTGGTTCAGGAGACCCTCCGGATCAAGCTCGCGACGCAACCCGCAGCCCTCAGATGAGCCTCGGCGAAGCCACCACAGGGAAGGCCGTCGACCCTGAGCCTGTCCTGTCCCGCGACTTGGCTTTGGCCCCGCAGGTCCTCGACATACTGGTGGGGTTCGTGCTGGTCGCACGGGCTTGGACTGCTCGCTTGATGCAGGCATTTGCGTCGGCTGCTGAGAAGGATGCCGCGAACCCGCGATTAGCGCTGGCAGGTCAGTTTCGGTGTGGTTCAGGCAATCGGCTTGAATAGGCTGTCCCACCTGCTTCGGCGGCCGGCTTTCGCGTACCAGCCGGCGTCAGTTGACGAACTCGGCCATAAGCCCGCTGAGCCGTACTGCCTGCTGCGCGGAAGCCGATGATCCGCCTACCCGGCCGGCTTTCGCTCCTATCCATTGATCCAGATCATTGCTCGTGCTGCCTGACCGAGCTCCGATCTGTCGCTGCCCTCATATTGCGAGGGTGCGCAGTTGGTCGGAAGCTGAGGGGGCAACCACCGACTGTCCGGCAGTGCAGGATCGTTCCGACATGGCCCTGCACTGCCGGTGCTGTCAGACTTCAATGCTTGTGCTTCCGATGGTCAGATTACCTGCGCGAGCTTCAAGGTAAGTTGGACTGGAGCCAGCGCAAACGAGCATTGACGACTCGCTTCGTTCGACCCGTTAACGCCCCTGCTGCGCTTCCGGCTTGCTCCCCGTACCGAAGCGCGGCCGGGTCAAGGCCCTGGAAGCCACACTGGGGTCGGCCATCAAAGAGCAGATGTAAGGCTTCAACGCGGCGCGGCCGGCTTCTCCTGAGGCGGCTGGCTGAGCTTCTCGCCGGCGACGCATTCGAGCATGAAAGCGTCCCGGTGGGTGCCGCTCAAGTTGTCTCGGTCGGCCTGCGCGGAGCACTCCTGCTGCCAATCTTGCCGTTCCTGCCGTCCGGATGGTGTCGGCGCCGTCTGGGCAACTGCCATTGTTGCCGCACTCAACGAGGCCAGGATCAACCCACCACATCGAACCATCGTTCAGCCTCAAGCGTAACAGGGGCTTGGATCCATGCCCTGAACCACCGCACGGGTTCCCTCGGTTTCGGAGATGCCATGGATAGCAGCTGCCACGTGAGCTGACGATGGCCAGACAGTCCTCAACTGTGGCCTGCGCTGGCGCGATCTCGCCGCTCGCGAGGCGGCCGGGCCGGACGATCCGGTGTTCCGCTCGTGCAAGGGCGGCCCGCTCGACACCAACGCCGTGCACCGGGTCGTGAAGGCGGTGGCGGCCAGGGCCGGGCTCGCGCCCGCGGTCTCGGCACACTGGCTGCGCCACGCCCACGCGAGCCACGCCCTCGACCGCGGCGCGCCGGTCCACCTCTTTCAGGCGACGTTGGGTCATGTCTCGGTCGCTACTACCGGGCGCTACCTGCATGCCCGGCCCTCCGATAGTTTGGACCGCTACGTCGGGGTCCGAGCCGGCGAAAGCGAAACAGGGCCGTTGTCGGCGAGAGGCAAAAAGAAGCCCGCCACGGCAGGGAGGTTAGCGCCGAGCGGGCGTGAGTTGGAGAAAACGCCTGCCCGTGCCTGGGAGCACGATCAAGCGTGGCTGTTTAATCTCGGCCATCCACGCTTTGGAAACTCACGAAATCGCGAGGCAAATCAGCCAGCGGCTCTATGCACGCGAGCGGTATGGCAAGGAGAGCGGAATGGCGATCGCGTGCGAGGTCTGGAAGGATGAGAAGACCGAGGTCGGGCGATACGAGTTCGCCACCCTTCCGAGAACCGGCGACACCATCTCGGTGCCGAAGGACAGCGGTGAGGGCTATCAGCATTTCCGGGTCGAGAGCGTGACCCATCGGGCCAGCGCGGCGGCCCACCCGGCTGCGACGTACCTGTTCGTCTCGGAAGCGGAGTGAGGCATCCTTTGGGCCGAGGGAGGCGGCCTCGCCCGCTCGGATGATGGCGCGTAACGGCCGAGAGCTGGCGGTCCTCAGAGAAGGCAAGGCGCGCCCGGCACTCCCATCAGTTCAGCGGAAGGATGTACTGACGGTGCAGCCGGGCTGCTTCGCTTACATCCGGACGGGTAATCGACAGCGGCCGTGGTCCGCGCCCGTGCACTGCCATGGCATCGGTGACGAAGAGCAGCGTCAGCAGGGCAAGGGCACGGCGCGACATGGTTCCCGCTCCATCCAGAGCGAACCATGCGCGCAAAGCTGTTAGCCCTCCGTGAGGCTGCTCACGAAACGGTGCAGGTGGGGCAGACGAGCGAAGTGAGCTTCGTCAGACCGGTGCCGAGGAAGGCCCCTCTGACCGGATCCGTGCCGCTGACCTGATGAACCTCAACCGTGGTCGCCGCCTCGCCCGTCTGCGTCACCACTTCCTCGGATTCGACGCGGTGAACCGTGTGCACGGTCGTCCGTTCTCTCAGTGAGCCTCGACGGGCTCGTTTCCTCGATGTGGGACGAAGAGCCGGTTGTCTGGACGGGAGTGGGAGCTTGGCTCGCCTATCCGGTCAACCGGCTTCCGCGTGACAGTGACACGCCGGCCCAATTCGTTGGCGAGAGCACGCGCCGACGGAATTGCTCGCACAAGTCCCGTCCAGCCGCTGATCGGATTTCTTGAGCCTGCCCTGGCAACGAACCCCGGCCAGCGGCCCTCATCCGTCCGCTCCGAACGATCGCCGGTCCCTGCCCTGGGGCGCAACCTCCTCGTGCGCCCTGACGCACACACCAGGGTGGCAGGCACCGGCCACACACGTTCTTTCTCAACCGAGCGCAGCGCGGTCGGTGGCCCATGCCTTCAGCGCTAATCAGAGCCAATCGCTTGTGCTGGCCCCGATGCCCGGCTTTCGTGGGCGGGCGTCGGCCGGCGGGGTGCGAAGGAGGGCAAACCGGAGCATGTCGCCGGTTCTCGGGCGCCGGCGCGCGACGTGCGCTGGTAGCCCGCGCCCTGGCACGATGGTGGCAGTCACCGACCGAGCCCGTTCAATCGTTCCCGAGCGGCGTTGCGGTCGGTGACCCCTGCCCGCCTCAGAACCGCTTCTCCTGATCGCAATTCGGCCTGCATCTCGGGTATGGCCGCGATGCTGAGGGCGTCCGACGCGCTTCGATCTCGTCGACGAGGGCCGTCCTGTCCACCGGAGCGTCTCGGGTGTCGTCGTTCAGGCCGATTTCGCGGACAGGTTCGCTCCCGCGGGCGGCTCGACGATGCGCAGGCCGGAGAACCTGTGGCTGCCAGCCCCGGGCCGCGCAATGCGCCCGAGATCCATCAGCGGCTGCATGGGCGCTTCCGCGAGATCGAGCAGCTTAGCCTCACGCCAGGGGAGCGTGAACACGTCGCGTTTGAACCGACGCGGCTTCTTCTCCTCGACCAAGAGGATGAGCTTGCCGCTCCATGTTTTCTTGAACCAGAACCGACCCGTCAGCGGCATCGCATGGCCCTACGTTGAATGAACCCATAACCGCAACGGCCACGCTTGTGACAGGTTCCGCTATCGAGCCTCACACTCGGAGGATGGTTACCGTTCGCTAACTCAGTGTCGGTGCACCCAAAAAATGGCGCCGCCCTGAGACAGCGTCAGAAGTTTGCTTTCGCACGGGTGGTCCTTGGGCCTTAACCCGCCCGCCTCTGGCGCCAGGCACGCAGCGGAAATGGAATCGAAAGGCGTTCAGCTTGTGCTCGCCACGCGTCACGGTCGACTTGTGTAACCATCAGCTGAGCTCGCAGGCTGGCGACCTCCCCCTGTGCTGCGCCGAAACGGAGCGCCATCTCAGCCATATCATCCTGTGCAAGCGCCAGCTGGGCTTCAAGCTTGGCGATCCGTTGGTTGGACCCTGCAGCTGCGTCGTTTGGAAGCAATGTTTCGTCTGCTCCAAATATTCGGCCCGGGCTAATCGCGTCTATAAGATCATCGTGTCTATTGTTTTTGGCATCAAATGCTTGGTCACAGAGATTTAGCACAAACAAATCAACGATATTAGTCATGCAGTCCATATCCCCAGCAGACAAAAAGAGCCCAGTTGCCAGCCACTGCTGCTATTGTATTTTTTAGTACATAGACAACGTGCGAGGTCTATCTCGGCTGAGCGTCGAGCTGATTCATTCGTACGATAAGTAACCGAACAGGCGCTGTATGTGCTGTCGGCGTCACAGATGAATTTGAGTATCTGAGAATACATTCGACAGCTGATTGCCCTGTGCCGCCGGATCGGCAGAGCTGACGTTCCGTCTCACAAGGGTGTGGCGGTTTACGCGGCGATCAGTGACCGGCAGCTCCAGGGCAAGGCTCTGGCCTTGGTTCAGTCGTTTGCCCGTTTGCAGATGTTGCGGTCGGTGACCCCTGCCCGCTTCAGAACCGCATGTCGTGGTCCCGCAGCTCGGCCCGCATCGCAGGTATCGCCGCGATGCTGATCGCGATCCGGCGCGCCTCATACTTCGACATGCGGCCCATCACGGTCTGACGCTCGCGATCGGCCGCGAAATAGACGTAGGCGACCGGAAATCCGTTCGGGTCCTCAATGCGAAAAGCCTCCTGCGCCTCGACCGCAGTCCAGGACGCAGGAAAGCGGTGGGTCGTGAGATCAGACAAGGGCTAGCCGCCGCCTATGCCCGTGGTGATCTTGCCCGTGTCTTTGCTGTCGGGACAGGCTTCACCACCGATCTTGCCGGTGCCGCCGCAGTGCCGGCAGAGGTTCTCACCCGTTCCACGTGCGCCGGGCGTCGCCTCGTCTCCGGGTTTGGTGGGATCTGAGTCGGCCATCATTCCCTCCATTGTTCTCGGTGGGAGGAACGGGTTGTCAGAAGCCATGTTCCTTGCGGGCAAGCGGCCAGGCGGCAAGTCGATTACGCAACGGCCTTCCCGAAACGCTTAGCTTCAACCCGCAATGAATCCCGCTCACGGGAAACTGCGGCGAGCCGCGCTTCGAGAGCTTCGACGCGCGCATGCATCTGCCCGGCGTCGATAGCGGTTTCTACGGGCAGATCCTGAGCCTCCGCGAGCTGACCGCGTAGCTCGGCATTCTCGGTCGCCAGGGCGAGGATCGTCAGCTTGTCCGCGTCACCCATCGTGCCCCCCATTGTCGTCTAACCGGGCTAGCACGGTAGGGAGTCTGGGGGCAGCAATCGAGGTGCCCGGGGTGCGCATGCGCTCGTCGGTGTGGCCGTGACGCACTTCGGAAACGGTCAGGCGACAGTTTGACTGAGGCGTTCAGCTTCAGCACGCCACGCATCCCGTTGCTGTTCGACCGCGGTGAGTTGCGCCCGTAACGCCGCAATCTCATCCCGCAGCTCCCCTGTCCCGTCCTTGTCCTGCAGGGCAGCGCGCAAATCCGGCAGCGATGCGATGCTCAGTGCGACCCGGCACGCCTCCTCGCGTGACATGTAGCTGCCGGTTGCCCGGCGTGCGATGTCCTCGGAGTAGTAGGCATAGGCCAGCGGCAGAGCGGCGGCGTCTTCGATGCGGAACGCGCCCTCGAACTCGACCACGCGCCAGGGAGCAAAGAACCGGCGGGGCTCATCCATCATGCGGATCCATGCCTCGGCGCTGCGTAAACCCAAGGGGACAGCCTTGGCCGGCGAGATCGGCGCTGTGGAAGGCCCCATCGGCTGCTACGGCACGAGCAGCCGATGGGGTCCGCCCGCCGATCCGTGCGGCGGCTCCGCGGCGGGTGAGGTCAGGCTCGGCGCGAACGGTGAAAGACTCCTTACCTGCCTGGAGCGAGTACGCCAGCGTGCTAAGCTCGGCCCTATGGCAATGGACCAGACCATCGGCGCCCTGTTCAGGGCCAAGGCGATCTCGGAAGACGAAGTGGATGCCGCGGTCACGTCATGCGTGACTGGCCCTCCGGACGAGGCGTTCGTGTTTGCGAGCACCTACCTCGTCAACCTCGCCGCGGCGGTTCAAGCCGTTCCGCACGCTCGTGAGCGGCTGAGCGATCCGAACGCCTCCGAGTTCCTGAAGCGCATCGCGGTGCGCACGGCTATCATGCTGGCGCGGCCGGACAAGCAAGGGTCTGATCCGGTGATCAACTCCTCTGGTGAGGACGCGCCTTTATCCGATGGTGCCGAGCCCGCCGAGTACGACCTCCGCCAGGAAGAGGCGGAATGGACCGTCTACAACGCCAAGACGGGCAAGCCCGTGCGCTTGAACGATGCCCCGCAGGTTGGCCTCAGCCGAGAGGTTGCTGAGGAGATCCTGCAGACCTTGGACATGATCGAGCCCGAACTGGACAAGGACGCAGAAGGTTGAGCCGCAGCGCGCCCTGATCGGGTTCGTTGTGCAGCAGGAGCTTGCCGCACCGCCTGCTGTGCCTTGCGATGGCAGCGGCCGCGCACTAGGCCTGCGGCCGAATGGTGGCAACCCGGGTCCGGAAGAGAGATCACCATGCAATGGCACCCAATCGACACGGCGCCCAAGGACGGCCGCGAGGTCTACCTCAAGGGGCCGCTCGACGAGCATGGCGGCGAGTGGATGGCCATCGGCGTTTGGGAGGATGGCGGATGGCACCTTGAGCTTGAAGGTGCTTACGGAGAGCCCAACGCGTGGCGCGAGCTGGGCGAAGAGGCAGATTAGGGGCTCATCGCTGGACGGCACGGTTCCTGTTCGCTCAAGCGAGAGATCGCTGAGCAACTGCCGGGCTGTCTGGATGCGAGACCTCCTTGGCGCGAGCGACGACCTGGAGGGCTCTGGGCAGGGCGTCTGGATCGGGCGGTCTGGTGACGGGCCGGTGCTGCGCCTGCTGTCGGTGAACAGGACGGCAGAGCTATCCGGGACCGGCTTGTCTCGCCTTGTGGCTCTCTCCCGGGGCGACGGCCACATCACGGCGGCGCTGACCAAGCGCAGCGACGTGCCGGCCGCAGCCAAGCGCGATCTGCTGGCCCAGTTCAGGGACATGGCCACATCCGGCCGCACCTCATTACGCGTGAACACTCGGACGTGCCGCTCCCCAGTGAGGCTGCAGCCGGAGCGAACCTTGCGGCGGGGACGGTCGCCAGCGGACCTGACGGCACGGACCCGCTCTCGGCAGAGAGACTTCGTTCTGCCGCAGTGCGCGTCGGCGCTCTTGTTCAGTCGCGGGTGCTCACAGGCGCCGATGTATCCCATGCTCTGTTGCGCGGACGCTTGGCCGAGGCGGCCGTCATCACTGCCCGGCTGGCGGACGAGGATCCGGAGGCCTTCGTTCAGGCGCTGCGGGGCTCAAGCCCGGTCACGAACCTCGCCCTGCTGGTGATGCGAAGCGCTGGCCTGACTTGGGCGATGGCCGAGCAGGTTCTGCGCGAGGCTGGCTCAACGAACATCGTGCAGCAGCGAGAGGCGTATGCCGGGCTCTCGCGCGTTGCGGCGCAACGCAGCTTGCGGGCGGTCCGACTGCGCGCCGGCTTCACCATCCTGAAAGGCGGGCCGCAGCAGGATTGAGAGGCGGTGAGTGCTTTCCATGCGCGTGCCGTGCGGATCGCGTCAGGCCTTGTTTGGCGCCGGTGCGGGCATGGCGGCGACATGCCGCCCTCGGCGACCGCCGGCTGCCCCGTGACCATCTACGGGAGCACGGGAGCCTAAGATCGTGGGACGGCAGGTTCTCGCAGGGCTATTCGCGTGCCGGCCTAAACGCGGCCCATGAATAATCGAGCGTATTAACCCTTTTGCACTACTGCGGAACTCCTGCGCACCTGATCTCTCGCCCTCCTGCTGCCTTGATTGCGTCTAACCTGATCTGCAAAGGCCGCAGGGAGATCAGGATCGTGGGGGGAACACCTGTAAGGGCTCGCAGGATCTCTGCGGCCGCAACTGTTGGACTGGCCTGCACCTTTGTCGTCAGCAGCGCCCAGGCAGGATCCGTGAGTGACGGATTTCCAGACCTGCCGCTGCCGCCAGCGATCGAGGCTTTGGTGGGTCTGCCGATGATCTACAGCAGGGGACGCAGCACCTACCTCGACATGATCACCCAGGAAGCGATCCGGCAGGGTCTGCCGCCGGCCGTGGCCGACGCAGTCGCCCAGGTCGAGACCGCCTACAACCCGAACGCAATCGGCGGTGTCGGTGAAGTCGGGCTGATGCAGGTCCGGCCGCAGACGGCCGCCCTGCTGGGCTACAGGGGCAGCGACGCAGGGCTCGCCGAGCCTGCGGTCAACGTGCGCTACGGGGTGGCTTATTTGGCCAGGGCGTGGCGGCTCGCAGCCGGCGATCTCTGTCGGGCGCTGATGAAGTACCGGGCTGGGCACGGCGAGGAGCGCATGACGCCGCTCTCGGCTGAGTACTGCCGGAGGGCGCGAGCGCACTTGGTCGCGATCGGCTCGCCTTTGGCTGGGGACACCGCGCCACCGGCAGCCTCCAGCCACCCTTCTGTCTCTGCCGCAGCAACTCAGCCCGTGAAGCCGCGGCTATTATCCTCGTCGCAAGCCGCAGCGGCCGAACCAGGCAGACCAAGCCAGACCACCAAGGCAGGGCGCGCGATGGCAGTTGCGAGCGTGGGCACAAGCGCGAGGCCGATGCCACATCGTGCGGCACAGGCCAGGATGGTCCTGCCTCCCCAGCGCTCCAAGACCGTCAAGCTGGCATCGACTTCGATTGGACCGGGCGTTCTTACGGCTGTCGAGTCCGCGCTGCGGCTGAAGAGGCAGGAGCAGACCCGGCGGATCTGGGCTGAGCGCGATGCGCGCCTGAAGGCCATCGCTGCCAAGCTCAAGCGCCCCGGGCTGGTCATCGCGATTGGCATCTGAGGCAGCAACACTCAGAGCAAAGTCGAGCGACTCCACCTTAGAAGCTTCGGTCAGCGCGCCTGCTGTTCAAGCTGCCACCCTCGTAGAGGATGCGAGGATGGTGCTCGGCAAAACTGATCCCGAGGTCGAACTTGGCGGAACCTTGCTTTGCGGTGCCGTGACGATTGTTGCTGACTTCAAAATCGATTATCGAACGAGCCGCACATTTTTGGGCAGCCGCGTTGCAGGTGACTCGCATGGTCCCCGGCCGATGAACGTACCGTCGAGAAGGCCATTGCTGGATCGCCCGGCGCTTCTCAGCCATGAGTTGCTCTTGACTATAGCGCTGCCCGTAGAAGGTGACGGTCGGGCCGTACATGTATGGCACCCCGGCGACAGGGCTGACGTTGTTCGACGACCAGATCTGAAGGTATCGCTCAGCAATCAACGCGGTGCGCCGCTTCATCTCGGTGAGCCCAAGCGCCTGAGCCGAAGTTGAAGCTGCCATGAGCGCGACCGGAACCAGAAGGAAGGGCAGCCTCATTTAACGCGCTCCTCACGTACATCAGCAGGCCACCAGGCGAACGCAGCCCTGCCTCCGGCTCATCCGGGCTGTCTAAATCTCCAATCGCGCCCTCAGGGCTCCATGAGCCATCGCATCACCCCACCGGCATCTGCCGATGTGATCCGCCGGCTGCGCTCTCGCGCTACTCGTTCCGGAACTCGGCGACGCAAACCAGTGCCCGACTCAAGTGCCTCATCATCAAGCTGTGCATCTGCATAAACAGAAACCGGCGGGGTTACGATGCGACGTGCGTGCTTGGAAGCTGCCATGCTCTCGCGTCTGCTCTCGGCTGCGCCGATACCATGCATGCTCGACGCCGCTCGGCTGAAACGCCGCTCAACCGTGTCCGGCACCTGCGATCGGGCGATCCTGTCTCGGGCCATGTTAGCTCGCGATCGTTCAGCCACACCACTGGAGTCCGTCTTTCTCGCCAGCCCCAGCACCACCCGGTCTGCCCGCGTCCGATCGGAGTTCCGCATCTCAGCCTGAGTCTGATCAGCCCGCGCTCCATCCTTCTTTGCCGGCTCGGATCGAGTCGCGACTACCCCGTCTCGGCCAGATCTGACCGCCTGCCGAGCTACATCCGCCTTTCCTTCGTTGAGACGATCCGGGCGTGCCTGATCGTCGTTCGATGCTGCGACGTCAGCCCTCGTGGAATGTTCAGCCGGCCGCTGTCCCGGCGCTCCTTCCACGTGGAAGGTGAGCGGTGTACGCGGCTCCTGACGGCTCGATGAAGATGCGGCTTCTGTCCTCACCGGATCGGCCCAGGGCTGATCGGCAGGCGGTGACGAGGCAACTCTCGACGCTGGTTGCACCGGTGGTGCGCTGGGAGCATCGCCAGTGTTCAAGGTGACGAAGGCAACAGTCGCTAAAACACCGACAGCGAACGCAGCCCCCGCCGCAAAGAGAGTCGTAGCAGGGGAGCCCATCTGCGCTCTTTCACGACGTTCGGGAGTGGCCTCCAAGAAACCTTGGGGCACAGCATCGGTTCCGTAGATCACCGCCCGCAGGGACTTCACTTCCAGCGGCAAAGCTGCTGCCTTCGGGCCGGTTGCCTACCTGAGAGCACGCTGGAGTGTTGCGCGAAAGCCCGCTGCCTCGATATCGTGCCTCTGGGCAGACGGCTGGAGCCGCGAGCAAAGGACGCTCAGAAAACAAGCCTCGCATCACGCGGCACCCGATTTGGCCGATTGGAGCGCCGGATCCGGGTCGCGCGGCCTCGCGTCAGATCCGAAGCAGCCTAACCGGTCGCAGCAATCCCCGAACGGTAGAGCTTGAGCCAGTGCCAGATGGCGGTGAGCCAACGAAGGCGCGCCGCAGCCAGGTCGTGCGGCCCTGATCCGAGGAGTGGTCCCGAACAGCAAAGGGGAACGGGCGGGGAACACCATGGGGAACATGGGGAACGCCTCGGCCGTTAGCGCCTTTGAAAAGTAAGCTGGATCAGGACGTTAGGTGGAGCGGGCGATCGGGATCGAACCGACGACATTCAGCTTGGGAAGCTGTGGTCGAGCTTTGATTTTGCTGGAAGGTGTTCCCCGAGGCCTTCTGGCGCCAGATGCGCACATGCCACCCGCCCTCCCCGGAGGTCAGGTCCTATGTGGCCGTTCCGCACCAGCTGAACAGGCTCATGTCGCCCAGCGCCGTCTCGGCCATTCGGCCGGCTACCCCGGCCCGTCGAAACGTGCTGTTAAGCTTCCGTTAACCAGCAGGACCGGGCCATTCGGGTCGGAGCTGACGCGAGGAGCCGATGTCGCTGATCCACACCAGCCTTGCCCGCGCCGTACGGCTCGCGCTCGCATCCGGGTGCCTCGTCATCCTCGCAGCCGCTCATGCGCACGCTGCTGACGAAGGTGGCCTCGGCGGCCTCTTCCAGCGCCTGTTCTCGTCCGAGACGGCGCCGGCGACACCGCCCAGCTCGGCCCCTGCTGTGCAGATCCCGGCCTCTGGCTTCGAGGATGGCGACGGACAACACCAGGCGCGATCTGCGCATCACCGCTCGCTGCGGGACCTGTATGGGCACGTTCGTCCCAAAGTCCGGTATGCCGCCCTGCCCCGTCCTGAGAAGGTGAGGTCTGCCGCGACGGAGAAGGCGCGCGCGGCGGAGAACAAGTCCGCGGCACTGGCCAGGGCCGGCGAGCCGAACGCAGCGCTGCTGCAGGACGCGACACTGCGCAAGGGCGACATCGTCATCACGGCTGAAGGGCCGAAGGTGTTCACCGGCCGGGCGAAGGAGCACCGCACGGCCGGCGACTTCGAGGAGGCGAGCCGCTCACCGGGCCTGGATCGCAAGACCCGCGAGCTTCTGGCCGCGATGGTGGCGCCTCGCGGTGCGCTGCCGGCGGATGAAGCCCGCAAGCTGGTGGCCAAGCTGGCCCACCCCGCTGAGCAGACCCCCACGTCTGTGGCCGTGCAGGCGGAGGCCGCGCCCCTGCGGGTCGTGTGTCCCTCCACAGCGCCGGCTCCCACGACGAAGGTCAGCCTGCAGGGGCACTGAACCTGCACACGACACCTGCTCCGCACTCGGCCTCTGTCCTCGCCGCATGTCCAACTCCTCCGGTCCTGGCTGATCCTCTCAATCAGCCCGGTCCAAAGCCAGCCGGTCAGGTGACTTACGCCCGCCTGCTGCTTCAAGGCAGCCTCAGCCCGGCGCGCACAGCGCTCGCATCTTGATCGAGGCTGACGGCGAACTTCCCCGTGCCGTGCACGCCACGGCCGCTCGCCACGAGCGCGGAACAGTGGCTCGGAAGAGGGGTTTCTAGCGCAACGTACTGATCACAAAACGTCCCTTAAGAGGTCCCGCCATGGCTGACACAAAGCACCCCGGGAACATCCCCGAGGAGGGCGGCGGGATCCAGAACGCTGCAGACGACGCACAGAATTTTGTATCCAACATCGGAGCCGCAGGCCAGGACACGGCCAAGCGCTTCGCGGAGGAGCAGAAGGCCGCCGCGGCAGAACGCGTTGAGGAGATCGCCAGTGTCCTCGATAGCGCCGCTGAGACTGTGGAGCGTGTTGTTCCTCCAGCAGCGCCATACGTCCGTAAAGCTGCGTCGGGCGCGCGGGGTGCTTCATCCGCGCTTCGTGAGCAAGGCATCGGCGATATCATCGAGAGTGGGATCCAGTTCGCGAGAACACGGCCGAAGCTCCTCATCGGCGGCTCCGCTCTCTCGGGCTTCATGTTGGCGCGCTTTTTGAAGAGTTCGGCTGATCGCCGCGCTCGTGCGCGCCTGTCGAGCCATCCACTTACCGATGCGGCCACTAAGCTCACGTCGTCTGCAGCCGACATGGTTTCGGACGTCAGTGATGCTGCGGGACGCGTCATGGGGTCTGGCGACAGCCGATCCGCTGCTTCAGCCTCTTCCACATCCCAGGCTGCCCGCGGAGTGCGGCGGAATGAGCCTCAGTTCGGCGGGCGACTCAACGATGAGATCAGCAGAATGGGAGAGAGCTACCCTCTGCTGCTTGCGATCGTCGGTCTTGCGGCTGGGGCTGTTGTCGGGGGCTCACTCCGCCTGACGGAGGCCGAGCAGCGTGCCATGGGGCCCTACAGTGAGGCGGCGAAGAGGCGCGTCCGTAGGGCCGCGGACGAGCAATATGCTCAGCTCAAAGAAGCCGCCGAGCGGGTTGCAGCTGATCTGCAGAACCGTGGTGCCGCGCGTCCCGAGACGGAGGACCAGAGCGGCGACTTCGAAACCGTCCTCGGCGGCGGCAAGCCCGCAGCCCAGGAAGGCAAAGGCACCACTGATACGGCTGAAACGCCTGCAAGCCATTCGGCTGGCGCTGCTCCGTAAGCACCGCAGCCTAGCAGTTGGTGGTCACTTGCCGGGGAGATAATTATGGAGCCGTCGTGGGCAGGGGCATGGTGTGCCCTCTGCGTCCACGAGGCCGGCCTATATTTAGGCCGAAGCCGCAACCGTGTCCGCTGCGGTTGCTTGGCGAGTGCCGAGCGGCGCAGGCTCGCCGGTGGTGGTGTCCTTGGCTGTTTGCTGCTCCATCTCAGCATTCAGCTCGGCGCCAAGAAGCACGATTGTGGTCGAGATCCAGATCCAGGTCATGAAGCCGATGATGGCGCCAAGTGAGCCATAGGTCTCGTTGTACTTGCCGAAGCTAGATACGTACCAGGAGAAAAGGGCCGAGACGGCGATCCAGAGGAAGGCCGCCACACCGCTCCCCCACGTCACCCAGCGCCACTGGGCGGTGTCGCGGCTCGGACCGTAGCGGTAGAGCAGCGCGAGGCTTCCAAGCACCACCAGCAGCAGGATCGGCCACCGCAGCAGGGTAATCACCCACTCCATCGAGCCGAGATTCAGGAAGTTCAGCACTGCCGGCACCACCACGATGCCGACAAGGGCTAGAACTACGAACAGAAGCGCACCGGCGGTGAAGGTGAGCGATCGCAGGTTCAACCAGAAGAAGTTCCGCTTTTCCTTCTCGTCGTAGACGATGTTCAACGCGTCGAAGATCGCCTTCATGCCGCCGTTGGCACTCCAGATCGAAAGGAGGATACCAAAAGCAGCCGTGAAACCGAGGGTGCCGCCGCCCTTGGCAGCGATCCGCTTGACCTGGTCGCCGATAATGTCGAGGGCACCACTCGGCAAAATGCCTTGGAGGTTGGCAAGCTGCGCGTTGATCGTCTCGGGATCGGCAATGAGACCGTAGATCGAGACGAGGGCGCCGATGGCCGGGAAGAGGGCGAGGATCGCGTAGAAGGTCACCCCAGCTGCGACCAGCAGCACGCGATCGTTGCTGAACTCCTGCAGCACACGTTTGCCGATGTCCCACCAGCCCTTGGCTGGGATCTCGGTCGGGGTCTCAGCCTTGCGGCCCCGGTCCGCTTCCGTTTCTGCAACCCGCTCGGCGTCAGAACCTTCGTGTGTCTTCGGCCCTTCCTTCGCCTCCCGCTGGTTTGCACTCTTCGCCCTCGGCAGCGAGGCACGTTGGCGGGGCAGTGCCACCAGACCGAGCAGTGCGGTGCCGAGAAAGATTGTCCAGGCCGTCGATGCGGCGGTGGAGGAGCTATCCGGAGGTGACTTGATAGTATCCGTCATGCGCCAGCCTGCTGATGGTGCCTAAGCGGAAGGCTCGGCCGTCGAGGCAACGTGCACATCGCTCATTCGTTGCCAGGAAGTCTTGCCAGCATCCATGGAAGTGCTAGCACCGTTAGTCGAACGGCGTATTCAGCCCGGGCGTCGGCAGGGGCGCAGCGGCATCGGGTTGACCGCCTCCCGGCAGGAACAGCCGCATGCCGCAACTGGACTACGCTCTCGCAGCACCCGCCCGCGTCCCTCTGACCTGACCGGCTGGCAAAGTGTCCGAGAATGGGGAGGTTGCGGCCTGAGAGGGCGGACGCCGGGAGAGGGCTGCTGCACTAACTAATGTTTGTCAGGTGAAGGACCGCCACAGCATTGCGAAACCGAGGACGATTGTTGCTAGCAGGATGAGACTTCCAAAAACGCTCATGCGATTGCTCGCCTGCCACGCCAGGAAAGTGCCGGCAAGAAGGTTGAGGGCGATAATAAGGCAAACCTGCTCGATGCTCATGTGCCAGAAGGGCGCAAAGCCGTGAACCCGGGGGCAATTGCTGAGAGTTCTGGCGTACGCGGGTAGCCGTTCGACTTGTGGTGATTGGCCTCGCCATTTGGCCGCCTGTACTCGTTCAGAACCTCAACATCATGGATGCTTGTTCCGTTATGCGGTGCGTAATCATCGGCTAGCGCACCCGTCACGGCGGCGACGTCCCGCGCGTCCACCAGGTTCGTCCAATGTCCGACATTTTTCGGCACGCGAACTGATCCATGCTCTTCGGTGATTTTCAGTTTGACGTCTGCGAGCCCGAGTGACGACCCAAGAGTCAAGAAGGAGTCGATGTGGGTCGAGGGGGTATTCCGTTCGAGCATCCTCAGAGCGTCGTAGGCAATGATCGTGCCCATGGAGTGCGCAAATATCAGGACGCATTGCCCGGAAGCGGCCTTGAACCGCTCAATCAGACGCTCACGCACTTCCTGCGCGAAACCTGTCTCGGAATGGTAGTACCAGAGATCATCGAACCGGGCCCTCAAAATGATGTCCTCGATTGGGGTGATGCCCGTCTGGGCCTGAACCTAGTCCAGCCCTTCGTAGACCTGCTCAAAGACGGCCTTGATGGGCAGGACCTCGTCCGCGTCCTGTTCAGGAAACAGCCCGGAGCCAGCGTCGGGATAGTAGGGCTCCTTGTTCTCGTCGGCGAGGATAGGCTGATCGTAGCGAAGGTCGCCCTGAGGCCGCCGGGACAACGGGCCGGGTATGATAGGAAAATTACGGTCTTGTCTGTCTCGTTCTCTCCGGTCGTGATTGGCCCCGGGCCGGCATGTCCCGCCTTGGCGCGGTTTCACACAACGACCTCCTCGGCCTCATCGGCGAAGGGATCCATCTCAGGCCGGTACTACCCTGTCATGAGCCGCCCGGCCCCCGATGTGTCAGCCAGACTGAGACGGGCGAATCCTTCTACCCGCACCGCGAAGCGGACCGGCCCTCAGTCAGGGACAGACGGGAACGTGGTTGACTCTGGATTAGGTCCCGCCGCTCTTTGGCCGGAGGATAACAGGAGCATTTCTACAGAGATCGTCTTCTTCTTGTCCCTGTTATCCCCGGCGTTGTCACTTCGGCGATCACCGAGGATCCCCCATCGCCCACGGGTCAGCATGTGCTTGGTCCCTGCCAAGCTGCGCCGTGAGACAGCTTCAGTACGGCCCGGCACAGAGGGGCTTATTGCGATATCGGCGATGCCGGTCTGCACCGTTTAGGTTTAAGCTTGGCCGCAAAGCACCTGCTGTTGGGGGAGGCCATGCGGTTGGTTCGGATCTGTGCCGCGGCGGGCTTGGTGCTCAACCTGACGACCGTGGCTCACGCAGACGCGCGAAACGAAGCGGACTGCACCAACGGGAGTGATCCGGACCACCAGATCAGGGCCTGTACACTGCTGATCGCCCAAGCCGGCCAAGCAGACAGGTTCATGGCTGTGGCCTATTTCGATCGGGGTGTCGCCTACGAGCATAAGGGCGATCGGGCCCGCGCGCTCTCCGACTACGGCGACGCTATCCGCCGCGACCCTGACCTCGCCAGCGCGTACTACAATCGAGGCCGCACCCGCGTGGAACTCGGAGATCTCGATGGCGCAGTCTCCGACTATAGCAACGCCATCCGCCTGGCCCCGACACATGCCAACGCCTTTTGCAGCCGTGGCGCCGTGTTCGGCCGGAAAGGCGATGCCGATCGTGCGCTCGCAGACTTCGAGCAGGCCGTCCGGCTCGGGCCACGTCATGCCCTCGCCTACTTCAATCGCGGGCTTGCCCACAGCGAGCGCGGCGACCTCAGGCGTGCGCTGGCCGATTTCGATCAGGCGATCAGGCTCAATCCGCAACGGGCTGATGCCTATCGCTTTAGAGCCAGAGTGCACGTCAAGCTGGGCGATCACGAGCGAGCGTCCGCCGACTACGCCCAGGCTGCTCGGCTGCTGCCGGCCGTGGAGGTCTCGATGAGCGAGCTCGGGAAGCATGCAGCCCGCTGACGCGGTCGTCCCGTGCCGCCCCACCTCACCGACTACCCAGAAGATACGCGCCGTAAGCGGATGCACGCCGATGCCTGTGGGCTGTTCCGGCAGTTGCCGAACAGAGCGATCCATGATCGGGCGGCAGCACAGGCGGCCCTACGTCCCGCCGGGCAACTTGCTGAAATGCAAGCTGGTTAGAGGTGATGTGCAACGGCTTGCACCTGCACGGAGGAGTGAGGTGCCCTCAAAACTTATCCTTATAGCTATGGCACTGGTTCTCGTGGCCGCACTCCCTGCCCGCTCCGATGCAGAGCAATCCGACTCCCACTCGCCTGCAGGTGCCAAGATCATGGCGAGGCCCGGTCGACTTGCTGCCACCGAGGTCACGTTCCCGAACGCCGTCAAGGCTAGGCTTGGCCTGATCTACGCCGAGCCGGAAGGCTATCGGCCACTGACGCTCGACCTGTACCTGCCCCCGCAGCAGGCAACGCGACCAGCTGGCGGGTTCCCGCTGGTTCTCTACATCCATGGCGGCGGCTGGCTGGGCGGCACGGCACGCCGGAGCGGCCCTTTCGCGGACTTCCCCGCGGTGTTGGCTGCCCTGGCGGCGCGGGGTTATGTCGTCGCCTCTGTCGAGTATCGCCTGAGCGGCGAGGCCAAGTTCCCGGCCCAGGTGCAGGACGTGAAGGCAGTCCTGCGCTGGCTGCGCTCCAGGGCGCCGGAGTTTGGCATCGATCCCAGGCGTGCCGTGGCCTGGGGTGCCTCGGCCGGCGCATATCTCGCGGCACTCACCGCGCTCAGCTGCGGCGCAGCCGAATTTGACCCCGCGCAGGCAAGCCCAGCTGAACGTCTGCCGTCATCGGATACGAGCCGGTCCGGCGCGATCTCCGACTGCGTCTAGGCCGGCGTCGCCTGGTACGGTGTCTTCGACTTGGCCACCCTTGCCGATCAGGCGCGGCAAGCCGGAGCCCTCTCGCGCGACAACGCAACCGCTCCGGAGTGGCGGCTGCTGGGGTGTTCGGCGTCCACCTGCACACCGGACCGGATCGCCACCGCCAGTCCGGTGACCTATGTCGACGAACGGGACCCGCCCATGCTGCTGATCGCGGGCGCCGAGGACAAGACCGTGCCGCCAGCTCAGACGCTTGAGATGGCCGAGAGGCTGAAGGCGGCGGGCGTCTCGCATGAGCTGATCGTTCTGCCGACTGCGGGGCATGTCTTTGCGGGCAAGACGCCCGAGCAGGGCAGCGAGGCGACCCAGAAGGCGCTCACCGCGACCGTCGCGTTCATCGGCAAGACGGTGGGGGGCACGCCCTCGGGCCTGAACCAGCCCTAGACCCGAGATGCCACCACTGAATCGCGGCCGGCTCGATGACGTGATCACCAGGCGCGGGATGTACGCGTCCAAGTGCGCTGCGCAGAGCCGCGGAACGCACGAGTTTCGGGAGATCCGACCGCCGTGAGCTCTTGCTTGAGCGCGGGGACAACGCACCTATTCTTCTAGAGATCATCTTCCCCTTGTCCCTGCAATCCCCCAGATCACTTGGGTTGTCAGATCCCAACACGAAGATCTTTGCGCGGCTTCGAGGCCCTTCGCCTCGCCGATCTACGTTTGGCGCCCCCAGATCAGACTTCAGGGTCGGACAGCGCGACGTCGATTCCCATCTCCGCGTCACCGGGATTTCCCTTCACGGTGATCGTGACCCCGGACCATCTCGCGGGCCGCCCCGGCAGGTTGAGCGGCGGCTTCGTCGTCCTGCCGAGCTTTCTGTTGCCGTTGCTCGGGTAGAGGTCGTCGGCGTCTCCGCGGTTGCCCTGGCCGAAAATCTTCGCAAGGTCGCGCCTGTTGTCGGCCTGGATCAGTTCGATCGCGAGCGCATCCTCGTTGTTGACGTTGGTGATCGCCTCGTCGACGACGTAGACGGCCACCCCCTCGTCGGGGAGCGCCGAGTCGAGGCCCCGGCGGCGTCGGTATTCCACCAGCAGATATTGGCTGTCCGACATCACGCTGCCGTTCCGGATCACCGCGACCGATCCGCCCTCGGCCGCCGGCTTCAACCTCACATTCTTCGCATCCTCCGTGATCACCTCAGGCTTGATCCAATCGTGGAACATCCGCAGCATCCCGTTGGGCAGGACCGGATTCAGCCCCGAGTTGCCCCAGGAGCCGGAGGCCATCAGGCAGTAGTCGCCGAGGCCGTTCGACCTCGAGTTCCGCACGGTGCCGGTGTCGTAGTAGTCCGCCCAGCGGGGAACGAGATGTCCCCACTCGTGCGCGCATACGCCGACCCGGCAGTCTTCCGGCACCGTGAGATACGTCTGCACGCGGATGTTGTTGCCGACCTTGATCCCGTCCGGCACGAGCCACTTGTGGCTCCAGATGTCATTCTGGCTGAGTGTCGTTTCGGCCCCGCGTCCCGCATGGATGACGAACAGCGCGGTCACGGTCCCTTCGTTCAGAACATCGTACCCGTCGAAGTTCATCCCCACGGCCTGCGCCGCCAGGACGGTGTCGCGGACCATGCCTTGCGCGTTTCGCGGGTAGGAGGTCGGCTCCATCCCGGAATTCCCGTCCGCATAGTAGGAGAGCGGGTGCGGCAGCCGGAACCAGCCGCGCACCTCCCCGGTCACGTCGATCCCCTGTCCGCCGCCTTCACTCCAGCCGCTGATGGCGCGGTAGTAGTCGCGCATGCTCCCCGTCGGGAAGATCCCTTCGCTGAACAGCATCTGTTCGAAGTAACCGGGACTGTGGTCATCCGCCCGCGGAACGTCGGGGAAGTCCGCCAGCAGGACCAGGGTCTTGATTTCGCCCTTCAGCTTCTTGGGGGGCCTTTCGATCAGCTCCCGGTCGGCCGCCGGCCGCAGATCCATCTCGACGCGACCGTCGTCGAGGCCGAGGATCTTCACGCCGCGGCGCCTCGATCTCCAGATGTCGTAGAACTGCTCGAACGTCGTATTGGGCGTCAGCCGTCCTTCCTTCTGAAGCGAGAGGAACCGCGCATACAGCTGTGAGAGGGCGAACGGCGAGATGGGAACCTGACACTTCTCGCGTGAGCAGTTGCACGGGCCGAAGGGACGGACGAGGTGACGCACCGAGACCTCCTCAGATGAATCCGAAGCAGAGGCCGACCAGTAAAGCACGCAACAGCCGCCGTGCCATCAGCCCGCCTGCGTACGAAACTACGCCACCGTGCAGCGCAGTCCGTGTATTCGCACGGCGCGCGAAGATGTCTCATTCGTAATGATTACTTTCGGTATGCCTTCCGATACGGCTGTTCCGGCTCGGAACCCTGCCGATCAAGGCTTCTTCTGACCCGGTCGACGAGTGCCCTTCCCGCCTCCGGCCGTCTTGGTGCGAGGTGCAGCACGCTTCCTTGCGGCCGTGCTGGGCGACGCGGATGCCGGCGCGATCGTCGGAGACGCGGCAAGGGCCGCGAGCGCCTCGACCCGGTCCGGAGGCTGCACGAGGTCGCCCAGGGCGTCCGAGATCAGCTGTGCGATCTTGGCGAAGCCTCCAGGATAGGGGTGGAGCTCGTTCGCCCACTCGTCGGCCGAGAGCGTTCCCTGCGTGTCGACCACGTGGAAGAGGTTGTCCCGATCTGCGGCGAGCTGCATCAGCATGTCCTTGAAGGCGACGAGCGCCTCCCGCACGATGGCGGTGCCCTCGGCGGTGGGCCAGTTGCAGAAGTCCAGCGACGGCTTGAGCCAGGGGCCGGCGCAGATGGGGTGCGCCCCGTTCGGAATCGGGAAATCGTAGCAGTGGGCGATAATGGGAACGCCGGGAGCGACCCTGTCCCGCAAGGCGAAGAGGGCGAGGTAGCAGGCCTCGACCATGCCGAGCGCCTTCCCGAACCGCCCCGCGTTAAGACCCGGCGTCCGGCCATCGTTGAAGTCGAGGAAGATGCAGAACTGGTTTCCGGCGATGTCGTTGCCGCCGGCGGAGAACAGGATCGCATCCGGCTTCCCATCGATCCAGTTCGACGGGTCCCGCAGGGCGGCGATCATGCGCTCCTGCTTCTCCAGGGACATCATCCCGACGGCAGCGTCACCATGATGGGCGAGATTGAGGATGGTCGGCGGCATCGGTCCGATGCGCCGCAGCTGCGCGATCACGTCGGTGTCGACCAGCGGAAGTCCGTTCCCCGTCAGGGGATAGTCGAACCAGCTATCGCCCTGGGCCAGGAGGACCAAGGGCCGGTTGAGGATCGGGGCCGCCAGCAGGTCGGCACTCGCCTGCGCGGTCGCGAGCCGGGCGATGTTCGCCTTGTGGACGGCGACACGCTCGGCAATTTCCTGCTGAATGCGCCTGTTCGCTTCCTCTTGGACGAAGCCCTCGTCGGCCATGATGTCCTCCCACCACCTTGCGGCGCCAGCATCGGCTGCCGTGTGCTTGAGGATCCCGCGGCCGCCTCAGGCCTGTATCGCGTGGAAGAGATAGTAGCCGAGCAGCTGGTCCCCGGTATCGGCCGCTCTGCGCCGGAAGCCCGGATGGTCCGCACCGTTCCGCGCCGTGCCTCCCAGGACCCAATCCTGAGATCCTATGAAATTGGGGATCTCGCGGTCATTCCGGACGGCACAGCAAAGGCCCGGCTGCGACTTGCGATGGTAGATGTTGAAAGACGCGCAGGACGGCATCCAAACACCCCTGACTGATTCGCTCGAAGCGGAGGCGGGATCATGCGGGCAACATCAGTGCCACGCAAGTATCCCGCTCTTGTTAAAGGCTGTGTGGAAAGTCGGCGATCTGATAGCGTCTGGCATTCAGGCCGGAGCTGCCGATGGCTGGCTATATCGAGGGTGCCGACCGCAGTCAGGTGACGCTGTTTCCCGATCGGTTGGATGACTTCGTCGATGCGGACAACTCCGTCAGGGTCATCGACGTCTTTGTCGATGCCCTCGATCTACAGGAACTCGGCTTTATCCGCGCACGTCC
>NZ_JBAWTG010000065.1:0-27023 GCF_037106235.1 Methylobacterium nigriterrae
CCCGCACCGCACGAACCCGCTTCCGCCGTGATCCCGATGCCTACCTCAGGGCGCTCGAACGGCAAGCCCAACAGCCGACTTTGCCGTCCTAGTTTTTTTTCGCCGGCGCCGCGGACACAGGCGGAAACGCGCCGCCGCGACGGCAACCCGTGCCCGCGTTAACGTTACTCACCGGTTAACCCAGCGGAGATTCGGGTTCGGCGCTAGAGTTGCGCCATGGGCCGGGAAGGCGCCGGGCGCGTTCCATCTTGGGACGAAAACGATCCGGACACGGCACAGGAGGCACGATGAACGGGTTCGACGTCACGTTCCGGGACGAGCGGGACTGGGTCAATTTCGGCGAGACCTATGTCGCATCCGAGGCGTTCCGGGCGCTGTTCCGCGACGGCATGGCGCTGGTGGAGGAAACGGCGGCCTATCTCGACGGCGAGGGACGCGAGGAATCGCGCCTGATCTCCCGCGACGCGACACTGGCCTACGCCGCCGAGAGCATGCGCCTGACCACGCTGCTCATGCAGGTGGCGTCCTGGCTCCTGGTTCAGCGCGCGGTCGCCGAGGGCGAGATCACCCCCGGGCAGGCGCTGCAGGAGAAGACCCGGGTCAAGCTGGCGACGCCCGATCCCGTGCGCTCGGACGTCCTGTCGATCCTGCCGCTGCGCCTCCAGGACCTCGTTTCGCGCGCCCGCCGGCTGCACGCCCGGATCCTGCACCTCGACACGCTCATCTCGGACGACCGGCCGACGCCCACCCTGCGCGAGAGCCCGGTCGCCGCCCAGCACGGGCTCCTGCGCTCGGCCTTCCCGAGCACGCACTGAACGCGGAGGGTGCGAGTCGTCTGAGAACACGAACGGGCGGCACCCTGACAGGTGCCGCCCGTTCGTGATTCCCGGTTCCACGCGTCGCGAGCGGCGCGCGGTCCAGCGCGCCTACTTCTTGCCGAAGCTCAGGCTGCCGAAGCGCGAGTTGAAGCGCGAGACGCGGCCGCCGCGATCGAGCATCTTCTGCTCGCCGCCGGTCCAGGCCGGGTGGGTGAGCGGGTCGATGTCGAGATTGAGGGTGTCACCCTCCTTGCCGTAGGTCGACCGGGTCATGTAGTCGGACCCATCGGTCATCACGACCTTGATGAAGTGGTAGTCGGGATGGTCGGTCCCCTTGGCCTTGGCGGCCGCATTCTTTGCCATGACGAAGTCCTCGAATAGCCACGCCGACCGGCCCGTCTGGCGGCCCGCGGCCATTGAACACGCGCAATCGGATGAAGGCGCGCGTATACCGCAGGCTTCACCCACGAACAAGCGCCGAAGGCACCGGAGTTGGGAGCAATCACGATGAGGCATGATGGCCGCCCGTAAGAAGAGCCGCGACGATGCCGGCCGGGCCAAGGCTCCGCTCGGCGCGCTGCGCCCGCTGATCCCGTTCGCGTCCGTCTATCGCGGCCGCATCCTGGCGGCCTTCGTCTCTCTCATCGCCGCCTCCGGGGCGACGCTGGTGGTGCCGATCGCGATGCGGCGGGTCATCGACCACGGCTTCTCGCCGGAGGGCCACGCGGTCATCGACGCCTATTTCCTGGCGCTGCTCGGGGTCGTGGCGATCCTCGCCCTGTCGAGCGCGGGCCGCTACTACACGGTCGTGACGCTGGGCGAGCGCGTGGTCGCGGACCTGCGCACCGCCGTGTTCCGACGCCTGACGGTGCTCGATCCAGCCTTCTTCGACAAGGCGCAGTCCGGCGAGATCGTCTCGCGCCTGACCGCCGACGCCACGCAGGTGAAGTCCGTCTTCGGCGTCTCGATCTCGATCCTCCTGCGCAACCTGTTCCTCTTCGCCGGCGCCGTCGTGATGATGGTGATCACGAGCCCGAAGCTCTCGGTCCTCGTGCTCGTCGCGATCCCGCTCATCGTCTTCCCGCTGATCCTCTCGGGCCGCGGCGTGCGCCGCCGCTCGCGGGCCGCGCAGGACCGGCTCGCCGACGCTTCGGCCTACGCGGCGGAGGCGATCGGGGCTGTGCGCACCATGCAGGCCTTCGGCATGGGCGACGCGACCGCGAGCCGCTTCGCCGAGGCCTCGGAGAACGCCTACTCGGCCGCCCGCGACTCGATCCGAGCCCGTGCCTGGCTCACGGGCGTGGCGATCTTCCTGATCTCGGCGAGCGTCGTCGGGGTGATGTGGTACGGCGCGCAAGGCGTGCTGACGGGCGCGATGACGGGGGGCCAGCTCTCGCAATTCGTGCTCTACGCGGTCTTCGGCGCGAGCGCGCTCGGCCAGCTCTCGGAAGTCTACGGCGAGCTCGCCCAGGCCGCGGGCGCCGCCGAGCGGCTCGGCGAGATCCTGGCGGCGGAGCCGCGGATCCGCACGCCCGAGCTGCCGCTCAGCCTGCCGCGGCCGGCGCGGGGCGAGGTCGCCTTCGACGCCGTGCACTTCGCCTATCCGACCCGCACGGAGCGCTCCTCGCTCGACGGGATCAGCTTCACCGTGCGGCCCGGCGAGCGCATCGCCCTCGTCGGCCCCTCCGGCGCGGGCAAGACCACCGTTCTGCAGCTCCTGCTGCGCTTCTACGACCCGCAATCGGGCGCCGTTCGGGTCGACGGCATCGACATTGCCCGGGTCGATCCGGAGGCGCTGCGCGAGCGCCTGTCCCTGGTGCCGCAGGACCCGACCGTGTTCTCGGGCACCGTCTTCGAGAACATCTCATACGGGCGCGCGGATGCCTCCGAGGCCGAGGTGCGCCGCGCGGCCGAGCTCGCCAACGCGGACGCCTTTATCCGGGCGCTGCCCCAGGGCTACGCGACGCCAGTCGGCGAGCGGGGCGTCACGCTGTCGGGCGGCCAGAGGCAGCGCATCGCCATCGCGCGCGCGATCCTGAAGGACGCGCCGATCCTGCTCCTCGACGAGGCGACCTCGGCCCTCGACGCCGAGAGCGAGCGCGCGGTGCAGGCGGCGCTCGACACGCTGATGCGCGGGCGCACCACGCTGGTGATCGCCCACCGCCTCGCCACGATCCGGGCGGCCGACCGCATCCTCGTCCTCGACGAGGGCCGGATCGTCGAGGAGGGCACGCACGAGAGCCTGCTGGCGCAGGGCGCCCTCTACGCGCAGCTTGCCGCGCTCCAGTTCACCGACGCGCTCGACGAGACGGCCCGCGGCAAAGGCCAGCACCTGTGCCAAGAGACGCTGCCGGCCGCCGAGTAGGAGCGCAGCCATGGCCGACCTCGCCCGCTTCCCGCGCCTGCCGCTGCTGCGGCTGCCGACGCCGATCGAGCCGCTCGACGGCCTGACCCGGCATCTCGGGGATGCGCTGAACGGGGTGCGCCTCTTCGTGAAGCGCGACGACGTCGCGGGGATCGGCGGGGGCGGCAACAAGCTGCGCAAGCTCGAATTCCTGCTCGGCGCGGCCCGCGCCGAGGGCGCCGACACCGTGATCACCGTGGGCGCCCTGCAATCGAACCATGCCCGCCTGACGGCCGCGGCGGCTGCGCGGGCGGGCTTTGCCTGCGAGCTGTTCCTGACCCGCACCGTGGCGCGCGACGACCCCGACTACACGGGCAACGGCAACCGCTTCCTCGACGACCTGTTCGGCGCGCGCGTCCACGAATTGCCGGCCGGCGCCGATGCGCTCTGCGAGGCCGAGGCCCGCGCCGGAACGCTGAGGGCCGAGGGGCGCCGCGCCTACGTGTTCCCGGCGGGCGGCTCGAACCCGGTCGGCTGCCTCGGCTACGCGGCCTGCGCGGCCGAGATCCTGGAGCAGGCCGAGGCGCTCGGGCTCGACTTCGCGCGCGTGGTCACGGCGAATGGGAGCGCCGGCACCCATGCGGGCCTCGCGGCGGGGCTTGCCGCGACGGGGCGCAGCCCGAGCCTCGCGCAATCCTACGCGGTTCTCGCCCCTGAGGCCGCGGCCGCGGCCGAGACGCTCGAGAAGGCGAATGCCACCGCCGCGCTTCTGCGGCCGGGACTGGCGCTCGGCGCCGCCGACATCCTCGTCGACGGCCGCCATCGCGGCGAGGGCTACGGCATCCCGACCGACGGCATGCGCGAGGCGGTGCGGCTCATGGCCCGCAACGAGGGACTGCTCCTCGACCCGGTCTACAGCGGCAAGGCCTTTGCGGGCCTGCTGCAGGACGTCCGCTCCGGCCGCTTCCGGGCGGGCGATGCGGTGCTGTTCCTGATGACCGGCGGGGTGCCCGGCCTGTTCGCCTATCCGGGCGCCTTCCGCGCCTGAGGCTCCGTCACCGTTCCGTCAGCTTCAGCTCGATACGGCGGTTTCGCGCGTAGGCCTCCTCGCTCGTGCCCGTGTCGAGGGGCTGGAATTCGCCGAAGGCGCCGGCGAGCAGGCGCTGGGGCGGGATGCCCTTACCCGCCATGTACTGCACCACCGCGATGGCGCGGGCAGCCGAAAGCGACCAGTTCGAGGGAAATTGCGCGCTCGCGATCGGGCGCGCGTCGGTGTGGCCGTCGACGCGCAGGACCCAGGGCAGATCGGGCGGGATCTGCTTCGACAGGTCGAGGATGGCGCCCGCGATCCGGTCGAGCTCCGGCCCCGCCTCGGCCTTGAGGGCAGCGGATCCGGCGGGAAACAGAACCTCCGATTGCAGGACGAAGCGGTCGCCGACCACCCTTATGTCGCTGCGGTTACCGAGGATCTGGCGCAGGCGCCCGAAGAAGTCGGAGCGGTAGCGGGCGAGTTCCTGCACCTTCTGGGCGAGCGCCACGTTGAGGCGGCTGCCGAGATCGGCGATCCGGGCCTGGCTCTCGCGGTCGCGCGCCTCGGAGGCCGCCAGCGCGTCCTCCAGCGCCGCAAGCTGGCGCCGCATGGCGCTGATCTGCTCGTTGAGGAGATCGACCTGGGTCAGCGCCCGCGTGGTGGCGCCGCGCTCGGCCTGGAGTTGCTTGTCGAGGTCGCCCGCCTGGCCCTGCGAGGCGGTGCCGGCCTCGGCCTGCGCCTTGAGTCGGTCGCGGTCGGCCTCCGCCGTCAGGAGCGTCGTGCGCAGATTCTGAGCGGTCTCCTCCTGCGCGCGCCGGCTCGAGCGCTCCAGCGCCAGGAGGTCGGTGAGGTCGGCGATCTGGCGGTTCAGCTTGTCGAGGACCGAATCGCGACCGGTGATCTCCTGCGACAGGAAGAACTGCCCGACGACGAAGATCGTCAGCAGGAACACCACCGAGAGGAGCAGCGTCGCCAGCGCGTCGACGTAGCCCGGCCAGACGTTGAGGGTGCGCTCGCGCCGCGCGGCTCGCGAGGCCATGGCTCAGACCCGCTCGCGGCCGAGGCGATCGAGAACCTGCTTCAGCTCGCGCTCGCGGCTCGCCTGCGCCTCGACCCAGTCGCGGATCATCTGCTGCTCGGCCCGCATGTGCTGGACGAGGCCCTGGATGCCCTCGGCGAGATTCGTCATGGCCTGGGTGGCGGCGCGGCCATTCGCGCCCTCGGAGACCACGGCCGTGAGCCGGTCCACCGCCTCCTTCAGCTCGGCCACGGCCGCCGGGTCGCGCAGCGCCGGCACCGGGGCCACGCCGGGCGCGACAGCCTCCGCCTCTCCCGAGACGAGCCAATCCTCGAGCTCGTTGTGGAAGCGGGCATGGGCCTGCCCTGCCTGGAGGTCGAGGAAGCCGATCACGAGCGAGCCCGAGAGGCCGAACAGCGAGGCCGAGAAGGCGAGGCCGATGCCGCCGAGCGGCACGGCGAGCCCGTTCTTGAGCTCGTCGAACATCACGCTCGCGTCGGATCCGCCCCGCATCGACCTGATCACGGCGCCGACCGCCGAGAGCGTGTCGATGAGGCCCCAGAAGGTCCCGAGCAGGCCGAGCAGGATCAGCAGGCCCGCGATGTAGCGAAGGATGTCGCGCCCCTCGTCGAGGCGGGCCGAGACCGTGTCGAGGAAGGCGCGCACACCCGGCAGGGCCGCCCCGTCCCGCCGCGCCTCGATGGCGAGAACGAGCGGAGCCAGGAGGCTCGGCGGCCGTCGCGGGGTGTCGCCGGCCACAACCGCGTTGACGTAGCCGACCTCTCGGAACAACCGCACCACCTGTCCGAAGGCGAGCAGCACCGCGATCAGCAGGATGCCGAGGATCAGCCCGTTGAGGCCGGGATTGGCGAGAAAGGCCGGCGTGATCTGCTTGAACAGCACGAAGGCCAGGAATCCGACGAGGATGAGAAAGACCAGCATCCGCACGAGGTAGATGCCGGGCTTTGCCAGAGGGGGGGACGCAGAACGGGCCGCCATCGGTCGCAACTCTTCGATTGCAGGCTCAGGACCGCTTCAATGCTGAACGGCGTGCCGGGTCGATCACCGGGGCACTGTGGCGGCAGGCGCGGGGCCGATCAAGTCGCGGGAGCACGGGCGCGGGGCGGCTTTCGGCCTAATCCCAGGCGCGAGGCCAGGTTTCCTCGAGGTGCGGCCCGAAGCGCACAGGGGCCACGAGGGTCGCGAGGCCCGTGGCGGCGTCGGTCTCGACCGCGACGCCGCACAGGGTCCCCTCGCCCGACGCCGATTCCAGCCGCGAGCCCGGCGTCTTCTGGAGAAACCGGCGCAGGGGCTCGTCCTTCTGCATGCCGAGGACGGAATCGTAGTCGCCGCACATGCCCGCGTCCGACAGGTAGGCGGTGCCGCCCGGCAGGATGCGGTGGTCGGCGGTCGGCGCGTGGGTGTGGGTGCCGACGACGAGGCTTGCCCGGCCGTCGAGAAAGGTACCGAAGGCCTGCTTCTCGCTCGTCGCCTCGGCGTGGACGTCGACGATGACGGCGTCGGCCGCCTCGCCCAGCGGGCAGGCCGAGAGCTCGCGCTCGGCCGCCGCGAAGGGATCGTCCATCGCGTCCATAAAGAGGCGCCCCATCACATTGACCACCAGGACGCGGGCGCCCGCGTGCGTCTCGACGATCGCCGCGCCCCGCCCCGGGGTGCCCGGTGGGTAGTTGGCGGGCCGGATCATCTTGGGCTGGCGCGCGATGAAGACGAGGGCCTCGCGCTGGTCGAAGGAATGGTTGCCGAGCGTCACCGCGTCGGCCCCGGCCTGAAGGATCTCGTCGCAGATCGCCTCGGTGATGCCGAAGCCGCCGGCCGCGTTCTCGCCATTCACCACGACGCAGTCGAGGCGCCAGCGCTCGCGAAGCGCGGGGAGCCGGTCGGTGACGACGGTGCGGCCCGGACGCCCCACGACGTCGCCGAGGAAGAGGAGACGCATCGCGGGCTCAGACCTTGTGGAGCGGGACGGGACCGGCCTCGGTGATCAGGTGGTCGAGAGGACGGTCGTGGGCTTCGGCCGGAACCTCGTCGATCTCCTGCACCGAGAAGGCGATTCCGATGGTGAGTATGGGGCCGTTGCGCGAGAGCCGCGCGATGGCGTGGTCGTAATAGCCACGGCCGTAGCCGATTCGCTGTCCGCGCCGGTCGAAGGCGGCGAGCGGCACGATCAGGGCGGTGGGGTCGAGCGGCGGCAGGTCGTCGCGCGGCTCGCTGAGACCGAAGCCGCCCCGCGCCAGGGCCTCGCCCGCCTTCCACTCGCGGAAGACGAGTCCGTCGGGCGTCACCTTGGGCAGGGCGATCCGCTGCCCGCGGGCGAACAGGCGCTGGATGATCGGACGCGGATCGACCTCGCTGCGGATCGGCCAGAAGGCGCCGACGATCGGCGCTTCCGCGAGCGCCTCCACGGCCAGGACCGCATCGGCGACGTGGAGCGCGCCGGCCCGCCGGATCTCGGGGTCGAGGGCATCGCGGCGGGCGAGCGACGCGGAGCGGAGTTCCGCCTTGCGGGCGGTGATGGGGGAGGATGAGTGCGGAGCCACGTGAGCCGTTGGAGTGTCGATCCCGGGAAACCTACAGCGTAGGTGGGCGCCGTGTTGGCCAAGTCCAGGGACGAGGCCAGGGACAGCTCCCGAGGGAGTCGATAAGGCCCCGGGGAAAAGTTCTCCTGACGAACCCTGCAGCCCCGCAGATCTCATGTAGCGTCGGCCGGGATCCGGCGCCAGTGGCGATGGGCCGCTGTCGCGTCATGATGCGCCGGCCTGCCATGCGGCCTACCCGCCCCTCGCGGCCCGACGGCGCTCAGCCGCCGCCCGCCAGCGCCTGCGACAGGCGCTCGATGCGCTCGGCCGCCCGGGTCAGGCCGTCGGCGACCCGCGCCTCGCGGTCCGCACGCTCGGCGGCGGCGCCCTCTGCCGTGAGGCGGAGCGAGGCCGCCTCCTCCTCGAGGGCACCCATCCGGCGCCTCAGCTCGGCCAATTCGTCCGCGAGCGTGATGGCCGCCATGACGTGCAGGCGCATGTCGCCTATCTCGCCGAAGGCCTTGCGCATCTCGGTGACCCGTCCGTCGAGATCGGCGGCGAGCGCGGCGAGATGCGCCTCCTCTCCCTCGCCGCAGGCCATGCGGTAGTTCTTGCCGTCGATGGTGACGTTGATCAGGGGCATGGGCACTCGGGCACGGCGTCAGGCGGCAGGGCGCGGGTCATCGGCGGGGCTCGAGCCTTCGGCCGGACGCGTGAGCACCCCCTCGACGGCCTCGATGGCCCGGTCGAGGCGCTCCCCGACGTCGCCGGCGGCGGCCTCCATCCCGGCGAGCCGTGCGCTCGCGGCGTCGAGGGCGGCCGCGAGCCGCGCCCGATCCTCGGCCATCAGGGCCAGCTCCATCTCGCGGTCGTCCGGATCCTGCTCGGCCTCCAGCCGGCGCGTCACCGTGGCCTCCAGGCGGGTCAGAGCCGTGTCGAGCCGGGTGAGCGCGTCATCGATCGCCGTGGTCATGGTTCACCGTGGTTTTGCAGCGCCGCCGTCCTAGATCATCCACGGCGCCAAGATTTCGGACAGACCGACCCGGATTTCTAGCCGCGCAGAGCCGATTTTGTGCGGGAATTCCTGTCCGTCCCCGTACCGAACAGGCCGAAGCCTCATCCTCGGAGGATTGTCACGCCGCAAGCTTTGACAGCCCGAAGTGCCATGCTAGACAGCCGCCGCCCGCTCACCCGCCGGTGACGGCGCGACATTGCCGGATTCCCTCCCGTGACACTCGCCAGGTCCCCGCGCGCCTCATCCGTCCCCCGGATGATCCACGGCGCCGGCGCGAGCCCGAAGGCCGATCCGGTTCATCGCAGGTTCAAGCAGGTTTCCCACAGAGCGGGCCCAGTTTCGCGCGACGCGGAATCTGGTCGGCCTTGCCGCCGCCCCGCTCACCATGCCGGATGGCGCCCGATGCACGGCGCCCCACACCAGGAAGGAGTCACGCCGTGACGGTGAAGGTTGCCATCAACGGGTTCGGGCGCATCGGCCGCAACGTCCTGCGCGCCATCCACGAGGCCGGCCGCAAGGACATCGAGGTGGTCGCGATCAACGATCTCGGCCCGGTCGAGACGAACGCCCACCTGCTCCGCTACGATTCCGTGCACGGCCGCTATCCGGGCGAGGTCGGCGTCGAGGGCGACGCCATCATCATCGACGGCAAGCGCATCAAGGTCACGGCCGTGCGCAACCCGGCCGAGCTCCCCCACCGCGACCTCGGCGTCGACATCGCGCTCGAGTGCACCGGCATCTTCACGGCCAAGGACAAGGCCAAGGCCCATCTCGACGCGGGCGCCAAGCGCGTGCTCGTCTCGGCCCCGGCCGACGGCGCCGACCTCACCGTCGTCTACGGGGTGAACCACGACAAGCTGCGGGCCGAGCATCTCGTCGTCTCGAACGCATCGTGCACCACGAACTGCCTCGCGCCGGTCGCCCAGGTCCTGAACGAGACCGTCGGCATCGAGCGCGGCTTCATGACGACGATCCACTCCTACACCAACGACCAGCCCTCCCTCGACCAGATGCATAAGGATCTCTACCGGGGCCGCGCCGCGGCGCTCTCGATGATCCCGACCTCGACGGGGGCCGCCAAGGCCGTCGGCCTCGTTCTGCCGGAGCTGAAGGGCAAGCTCGACGGCACCGCGATCCGCGTGCCGACCCCGAACGTCTCGGCGGTGGACCTGGTGTTCACGGCCAAGCGTGCCACGTCGGTCGAGGAGATCAACGAGGCCATCAAGGCGGCCGCGAACGGCCCGCTCAAGGGCGTCCTCGGCGTCACGGACCGGCCGAACGTATCGATCGACTTCAACCACGACCCGCATTCGTCGACCTTCCACGTCGACCAGACCAAGGTCATGGACGGCACCTTCGTGCGCATCCTGTCCTGGTACGACAACGAGTGGGGCTTCTCGAACCGCATGGCGGACACCGCGGTGGCGATGGCCAAGCTCATCTGAGCCGGTTCGGCCCCGCCATCCCCGGATCGACGTGCGGAGGCGCACCGGCAGCTTGGCCGGCGGCGCCTCCGGGCGGCCAAGCTGTCGATCCGGTGATACAAGGCGGGGACACTAGGCCTGGAGCGCTCGCGAGAGCCGCGCCATTTCCTTGAACCGCAGGTGTGCCCGAGATGACCGACGCTTCGCCGACCCCGTCGACCGGCCAGAACTTCGTCCCCGCCGCGCCGGCGAATCCGCCCCCGCCCCCCGTGGAGGCGAGGCCGGCGCAGCCCGTTCCCGTGGTCGAGAAGCCGGCCTCCGCCGCGAGCGGGCCGCTGCCGGCCCATCACCTCGCCGACCAGCTCGCCCGCATCGAGGACAAGTGCTCGCGGATCGAGGACAAGTACGCCCGCTCCGAGGCACTGCTCTCGCGCGTCGAGGACAAGGTCGAGAATGCCTCGACCCGCATGAACGAGGCCGCGCGCCAGTCCGACCTCGCGGCGCTCCGCACCGAGGTGCGCAGCCTCAGCGACCGCACCAAGCGCCTGCCCGGCGCCGGCGCCCTCGTCCTCGCCGCGATCATCACGGCGGTGCTCACCGTGGTGCTGATGGTCGCCGTCCAGCGTCTCAACCTCCAGAACATGCTGCCGCCCCCGCGCTGAGCGCGCCTTTCCTCGAAACCCGACAAGACAGGCCAGGATGACAGCCTTCCGCACCCTCGACGACGCCGGCCCGCTCCGTTCGAAGCGGGTCCTCCTGCGGGTCGACCTCAACGTGCCGATGGAGGAAGGGCGCGTCACCGACGCGACCCGCATCGAGCGCGTGGTGCCGACGATCCGGGAGATCGCCGACCAGGGCGGACGGGTGGTGCTGCTGGCGCATTTCGGTCGCCCGAAGGGCAAGCCCGACCCGAAGGACTCGCTGAAGCCGGTCGTCGAGACCCTGAGCCGCCATCTCGGTCGCCCGGTCGCGTTCGCGGCGGATTGCGTCGGCGAGGCCGCGTCCTCAGCGGTCGCGGCCCTGAAGGACGGCGAGGTGCTGCTCCTCGAGAACACCCGCTACCATCCCGGCGAGGAGACGAACGACCCGGCCTTCACCGACGCGCTCGCCGCCAACGGCGACGTCTACGTCAACGAGGCCTTCTCGGCCGCCCACCGGGCGCACGCCTCGACCGAGGGGCTCGCGCATCGCCTGCCGGCCTATGCCGGCCGCCTGATGCAGGCCGAGCTCGACGCCCTGACCAAGGGGCTCGAGGCGCCGAGCCGCCCCGTCATCGCTCTCGTCGGCGGCGCCAAGGTCTCCTCGAAGATCGACCTCCTGCAGAACCTCGTCTCCAAGGTCGACATGCTGGTGATCGGCGGCGGCATGGCCAACACCTTCCTGCACGCGCAGGGCAAGCCCGTCGGCAAGTCTCTGTGCGAGCGCGATCTCGCCGAGACCGCGAAGCGCATCCTCGACGCCGCCAGGACGGCGAGGTGCCGCATCATCCTGCCGGTCGACGCCGTCGTCGCCTCCGAGTTCAGGGCTAACGCGCCCCACGAGACGGTGAGCGTCGACGCCGTGCAGGAGGGTGGCATGATCCTCGATGCCGGCCCGCGATCGGTCGCCGAGATCGACGCGGCGATCGACGGCGCCGCGACCCTCGTCTGGAACGGACCGCTCGGCGCCTTCGAGCTGCAGCCCTTCGACGCCGCGACGGTCGCGGCGGCCCGCCACGCGGCCGAGCGCACCAAGGCCGGAAAGCTCGTCTCGGTCGCCGGGGGGGGCGACACCGTCGCGGCGCTCAACCACGCGGGCGTCGGCGAGGATTTCAGCTACATCTCGACCGCGGGCGGCGCCTTTCTCGAATGGCTGGAAGGCAAGGAACTTCCCGGCGTCGAGGCCCTCCGGGCGAAGTAGGCCGCCGGACAGCGTGAAGCCCCGCCCCTCCCGTTCGGGCGTGGCCGGGTCCGCGCAGGGGGCCGCGTATGGATCCGCCCTTCCGGACAACGCGCACCCCTCGCGTGGCCTCTCTCGCTCACCGGACGGGAGCCGCACCTCGCAGGAAGACTGTGCCCACCGCCTCGGCGGCCCATGAGGCGGGGAAACCGAGAAATTTTCGCGGCGCGGTGCCGGCCACGGTTCATCGCCGCGCCTATATACCGCCTGACGGCCCATCGATCGCGACGAGGAGTTGAACCATGGCACGCATCACGTTGAGGCAGCTTCTCGACCACGCCGCCGAGTACGGCTACGGCGTCCCCGCCTTCAACATGAACAACATGGAGCAGGGGCTCGCCATCATGGCGGCGGCGGACGCCACCAACAGCCCGGTGATCCTGCAGGCGAGCCGGGGCGCGCGGGCCTATGCCAACGACATCCTGCTCGCCAAGATGATCGACGGCCTCGTCGAGATCTACCCGCACATTCCCGTCTGCATGCACCTCGACCACGGCAACAACGAAGCGACCTGCGCCACCGCGATCCAGTACGGCTTCACCTCCGTGATGATGGATGGCTCCCTCAAAGCCGACGGCAAGACGCCGGCCGACTACGCCTACAACGTCGAGATCACCCGCAAGGTCTCCGAGATGTCGCACTGGGCCGGCGTCTCGGTCGAGGGCGAGCTCGGCGTTCTGGGTTCGCTCGAGAGCGGCCAGGGCGAGGCCGAGGATGGTCACGGCGCCGAGGGCGAGCTCAGCCACGACCAGCTCCTCACCGATCCGGACGAGGCCGTGAAGTTCGTGGCCGCCACCAAGGTCGACGCGCTCGCGGTGGCGATGGGCACGAGCCACGGCGCCTACAAGTTCACCCGGAAGCCCGATGGCGCGGTGCTGGCCATGAACGTGATCGAGGAGATCCACCGCCGCCTGCCCACGACCCACCTCGTGATGCACGGCTCCTCCTCGGTGCCGCAGGATCTGCAGGACATCATCAATCAGTTCGGCGGCGAGATGAAGCCGACCTGGGGCGTGCCGGTCGAGGAGATCCAGCGCGGCATCAAGCACGGCGTGCGCAAGATCAACATCGACACCGACAACCGCATGGCGATGACGGGCCAGATCCGGAAGGTCCTCACCGAGAACCGGGCCGAGTTCGACCCGCGCAAGTACCTGAAGCCCGCCATGGACGCGATGACGAAGCTCTGCAAGCAGCGCTTCGAGGAGTTCGGCACCGCGGGCCAGGGCTCGAAGATCCGCCCGATCTCGGTCGGCGCGATGGCCAAGCGCTACGCGGAGGGCTCGCTCGACCCGAAGATCGAGTCCGCGCGCTGAGCATCCGAGCCCGGACGACGTCATGACGGAACCGCTCACCCGGCTGGTCCTGCTGAGCCCGCACCGCGTGGATGCGGGCCAGGCCGACGCGCTGATCGCTTCCTTGCGGGACGCGCTGTCGGCCGGCGACGCGGCGGCCGTGATCCTGCGCCTGGCGCCGAGCGACGAGCGCAGCCTCGTGGCGCTCGTCAAGCGCATCGCACCCGCGACGCAGGAGGCGGGCGCGGCCCTCGTCCTCGCCTGCGCGGGCTTCTCGGGCGATCTCGTCAGCGTGGCCGCCCGGGGCGGGGCCGACGGGGTGCATCTCGACAAGCCCGCCGAGGCGGATCTGCGCGACCTGCGCGGGCGTCTGCGCGACGGGCGCATCCTGGGAGCCGGCGGGATCGAGACCCGCCACGCCGCGATGGATGCCGGCGAGGCCGGCATCGACTACCTGATGTTCGGCGGTCTCTACCCCGACGGCGCCACGCCGGATCCGGAGGGCGTGCGCGCGCGCGCCGCCTGGTGGGCCGAGATCTTCGAGACGCCCTGCATCGCCGTCGCGGGCGCGGAAGCCGAGGTGGCGGCCCTCGTCGCCACCGGAGCCGAGTTCGTGGGGCTGGAGAGCGGGATCTGGCTCCCGGGAGCCGAGGCGGTCGCGCGGGCGCAGGCCCTGATCGCGCGGTCCGGGGAGACTCCGTGAAGTTCGGCGGGGCGCTCGCGACGGCCGGGCTGTGGCTCGCATCGGCATCGGTTCTCGCGGCACCGACGCCGGTTGCCGGGCCGGCCAAGCCCGCGCAGCCTGAAAAGCCCGCGCAGCCTGAAAAGCCCGCCGCGGGACCCGGCCAGCCGGAGACCCTGAAGGCACCGGCGCGGGAACTCCCCTCGCCCTACACGCCGAATTATGTCGGCGGCGCACGGCCTCCCGCCACCGACCGGACACCCGATTTCGCCTACGGGGCCTACCAGCGGGGCCAGTACGTCACGGCCTTTCGCGAGGCCACGAAGCGCATCGAGGCCGACCGCAAGGATTCGGCCGCGATGACGCTGCTCGGCGAGCTCTACAACCAGGGCCTCGGCGTCAAGCAGGACCCGGTGAAGGCGGCGGATTGGTACAAGCTGGCGGCGGCCCAGGGCGAGCCGCAGGCCATGGCCTCGCTCGGCCTGATGGCGCTCGACGGCCGCGGCATGGCCAAGGATCCGAAGGGAGGGCGCCGCTGGCTCGAGCAGGCTGCCGAGAAGGGCCAGCCGACCGCGGCCTACAACCTCGCGCTGATCCTGCTCGGCACCGGCCAGGAGGCCGATCAGGCGCGCGCCGCGACGCTGTTCCGCAAGGCCGCGGATGCGGAAATCGGGCCGGCCCAGCACGACCTCGGCGTCCTCTACCTGCAGGGCCGCGGCGTGCCGAAGGACCCGTCCAGGGCGGCCGAATGGTTCCGGCGCTCGGCCGACAACGGCGATCTCGCGGGCGAGGTGGAGTTCGCCATCCTGCTGTTCAACGGGACCGGCCTGACGAAGGACGAGGCGCGGGCCGCGCGCTACTTCCTGCACGCCGCCTCGCGCGGCAATGCCATCGCGCAGAACCGCGTGGCGCGACTCTACGCGGCCGGCCGCGGGGTGCCGAGGAACGTGGTCGAGGCCGCGGCCTGGAATCTCGCGGCGGCCGCGCAGGGCCTGTCCGATGCGTGGCTCGACCAGACGCTCACCGGCCTGACCGCCGACGAGCGCAGCCGGGCCGAGCGTCTCGCGGCGGAACGGGCGAACGTGAAGTAGGGTCGGGCGGCGCGTCCCGGCATGGTCCCGCGGTATGCGAGCCGGTGAGACGAATCAGCCTCAATGCGCCGCGTGCGCGGCCGCGTTGCGCTTGCGCGTCTCGGCGGCCTTCTTGGCGGAGGCCGAGCGCTGGGCAGGCGTGCGGGAGGCCGAGGCTGTTCCGCCAGTGGCGCCGCCCTTGTGCGCCGCGGGGTGGCCGGTGGACTTGCCGCGGCCCGACCCGCCGGGCTTCTTGCCGCCGCCATCGTCCTTGTTGACCGTCGCCCAGGCGCGCGCCTCAGCCTGCGACTCGGGCACGCCGCGCTCGACGTAGGATTCGGCGATGTGCTCGGCCTTGCGGACCTGCTTGTCGGTGTATTTCGACTTGTCGCCGCGGGGCATGACACGCTCCTCGTCCCGCCCCGCCCCCGCTCAGCCGACTCCCGTCGGCCCGTCGAGGACCGCGCGCACCCGCCGGATCAGCTCCGTGCGCCGGTAGGGCTTGTTCAGGATATCGAACTCCGAACCCCCGGCATCGGTTCGCTCGAGACTCGCCTCGGCGTAGCCGGTGGTGAGCAGAACCTTGAGGCGCGGCTGGCGCTTGCGGGCCTCGCGGGCGAGCACCACCCCGTTCATGCCCCCCGGCATGATCAGGTCGCTGAAGAGCAGGTCGATCGTCTCGGTGGAATCGAGGATCTCGAGGGCCGCGCGGCCGTTCGCGGCCGTGAGCGTGGTGTAGCCGAAGTCGCGCAGGATGGTGCGGGCGAGCTCGGCCACGTCCTCGCGGTCGTCGACGATCAGGATCGTCTCGGTGCCGGGCCGGTCGATGGCTCTGTGGACCGGGCGTTGCAGGCCCGGATCCTCGCCGCCGGTCGCCGGGAAGGAGAGGCGCACGGTGGTGCCCTCGCCGAGCGTCGAATCGATCTGCGCCGCCCCGCCCGATTGCTTGGCGAAGCCGTAGACCATCGAGAGGCCGAGGCCGGTGCCCTTGCCCTCCTCCTTGGTGGTGAAGAACGGGTCCATCACCCGCGCCAGCACGCTCGGCGGGATGCCGCCGCCCGTGTCGGCGATGCAGACCCGGACGTAGCGGCCGGCTTTCAGCGGGCCGATGCCCGTGATGTCGCTCTCCTCGATCGTGCAATTCTCGGTGGTGATGACGACACGGCCGCCCTCGGGCATCGCGTCGCGGGCGTTGATCAGCACGTTCAGGATCGCGACCTCGGTCTGGGTCGGGTCGACCCGGCAGGTCCAGAGATCGTCCGCGAGGCGGAACTCGATGTCGACCTGCTCGCCGAGCGAGCGGCCGACCATGTCGCTCATGCCCTCGAGGAGCGTGTTCAGGTTGACCGCCCGGCCCTCGAGCCGCTGCTTGCGGGCGAATGCGAGGAGCTGCTGGGTCAGGGTGGTGGCGCGCTCGGCCGCCTGTCGGATGTTGTCCGCGGCGCGCGAGAGGCGCCCCCGGTCGGCATTCGGCTTCTCGAGACCCGCCGCCAGGATGTCGATGTAGCCGACGATCACCTGCAGCAGGTTGTTGAAATCGTGCGCGATGCCGCCGGTGAGCTGGCCGAGGGCCTCCATCTTCTGCGCCTGGCCGAGCGCGTCCTCGGCATCGCGGCGGCGGGACACGTCGAGCTGGGAGCCGAAGAAATAGATCAGCTCGCCCTCGGCGTTGAGCACCGGCGACATGAAGAGCGCGTTCCAGAACGAGGATCCGTTCTTGCGATAGTTCAGGATCTCGGTCGCGAATTCCCTCCGCTCAGCGATGGCGCGGCGCAGCTCCGTCACCGTCCCCCGGTCGGTCTCCGGCCCCTGCAGGAAGCGGCAGTTGCGGCCGAGGATCTCGTCGGCGCTGTAGCCCGTCATCACCAGGAAGGCGCGGTTGGCGAAGATGATCGGATTGTCGGGTCTGTGAGGATCCGTGACGATCATCGGCATCCGGGTGGTCTCGACCGCCGCGAAGAAGATGTCACCGTTGCGGTCGGGGATGCCGGCGGACGATGCAGGTCTCAGGCGGGCTTCGACGCCGGTCGGCGGGGTCTCGGGCGTATGGGGCATGCTCGCGTGTGTCACACCTTCGTGCTGGACGCCTGGCCGCGCGAACGATCGCGAAACCTCGCGGACCGTTCTATTCATCCGTGTCTGGGCTGTCGACCGAGGCGGACAGAGTCGAGGCTGTGACGCTTGCGCGCCATCTTCGACGGACGAGGAACCATCGACGAGGCGGAGTTCGAGCGATCTCAACGGAAATCGGCGGCGTGTCCGAGCAGACGACGACGGGATCAGCGCTTATGTGCTTGCACCGCGCCCGAACTTGTCGGATCTCACGAGTACTGAGCCGTGTCCCTGATGTATTTCCGGCCGGATTCAGAGTTTTTTGTAATCTACGGTGGCACCCGCTCAAGAATGATCTCAGGAATTGCAGACCGGCGCGGCCCACCGCCCGTCGACCGCGCCGCCGAGACCGACGTGGTCTTCATCGCGCCGGCGCCCGCCCGCGGGAGCGTCGAGCCGTTCCTGCGACGGACGATCGCCTTCGCCGCCGGCGAGCCCGTCCCCCGCATCGGGGAATGCGTGATCCTGAGCTTCGGCGCGGAGGCAGTCCGCTGGCTGGTGCAGGACGTGGCGCATGTCTTCGACGGCCAGGCGCACGGCATCGCCATCAAGCTCATGCCGGCCGGCGAGGGATGACGCACCGGGGACCGGACGAGGCGGGAGCCGGCTGCGGCTCCGATGTGACGGAAGCCTGTCCGAGAGCAAGTTCCGCCGAAATGGCCAGCGCTTCGGCTAAGAAATGCGATGCCACAATGAGTTAGAGAGCGGCGGCGGGCTCCGGGAGGCGCGCGGGCGCGCCTCGCCCGGGCGCGGGGATGGTCCGGGCGACCGGCACCCGCGACGCCTCGACGACGGACGCGAGCGCGTCGTTCAGGCACGTGACCAGGATGTCGGCGGAGGTGGCGCGGCGCAGCCGGTCCAGTGTGGCGGGGTCGCGCTCGCGCCAGAAGCCCACGAGGATGCGTACCCCGGGGACGGCGGCTCTCGCCCGTCGCACGGTGAAGCGGATCTGCGAGAGGCTGACCGGCTCGAGATACGAGAAGCAGATGAGCGCGATATCCAGATTCTCCGGCCGCTCGCCGGCGCGCAGGGCCGCCATCGACATCACCTGCGAGGCGAGACCGTGGCGCCCGAGGATCTGGCTCAGCATCAGGGTGGCGGCCTCGTCGAAGGGGCCGCGGCTCGACACACAGAGCACCGGCGTCTCGCCCTGCCAGCCGGGGGCGAGATCGGCCTTCGCGAGCACGATCCCCGCTGCACGCCGGTCGGGTCCGGCGGCGGCCAAGGCGGCGGCGGTCTCCGTGCTGCCGAGGCGGGACGAGGAACCCCTGCGGGTACGCCGCCGCACCTGGGTCTGGCCGAGGCGTGTCACGACGGAGCGGATCGCGGCGCCCACCTCGTCCTGCCGGTCACGGTCGAGGGTGCCGCGCGAGAGATCGTCCTGCGCCATCAGGAGGCCGGCGAGCACCACCTCGTCGTAGTAGGTGACGAGGGCCCGCTCGCGCAGGAACTCGCGGCCCTGGTCGATCGCTTCGGCCGGGTCGTTGGCCAGCATGCGCTGGTAGAAGATCTCGGGCGGCGACAGGGCCGGCTGGTCGCCCAGCATCACGTCGAGGTACCAGAGCCGCTCCACGTGCCGCCCCAGCACCACGAGGCAGACCGTGAGCGGCGTCGCGAGCACGAGGCCGATCGGTCCCCACAGGAAGGTCCAGATCGTGGCGGCAAGGATCACGGCGACCGGCGAGATGCCGGTCGAGTGGCCGTAGAGCAGCGGCTCGACCACGTGACCGCAGATGGGCTCGACCACGACGAAGAGGGCCGCGGTGGCGATGACCATGGTCCAGCCCGGATCGACCGCGGCCGCGAGCACGAGGGGCAGGAGCGCGCTGATGCCCGCGCCGATATACGGCACGAAGCGCAGGATCGCCGCGAGGACGCCGAACAGGGTCGGACTCGGCACGCCGATCAGCCAGAGGCCGGCGCCAATCACGATGCCGAAGGCGATGTTGAGGGCAAGCTGGGCCAGGAAGAAGCGGCTCAACCGGCTCGCCGCGTCGTCGATTGCGGCCGTGGTCTTGCGCAGATCCCCCGACCCGGCGAGCCGGATCATGCGGTTGCGCAGGTCCTCCCGCTGCAGGAGGATGAAGATCGTGAAGATCAGGATCAGGCCGGTGGTGGCCAGCGGGTGCAGGATCGGGCCGCCGAAGGTGGTCAGCGTCTCGATGACACCGGCTTTCGGCGCCTTGATCTCGACCGTGAGCGGCCGATCGGCGGAGCCCGGCTTGGCCTCGGCCTCCTCGGTCCGGGCCGGTTGCAACTCGGCCCCGAGATCCTGCACCATGTCGATGATGCGGGAGAGCGTGCCCTGGCTCGCGGTGGCCCCCCGCAGGGCCGTGATCTTCTCCCGCATCGTGATCTGATAGCGCGGCAGGTCGGCGGCGAGTTGCGCGGCCTCGTTGGCGATGAGCGTGCCGAGGCCGATCAGGACCCCGAACGCCACCACGACGACGAGCATCACGGCCGGCACCCTCGGCATGCCGATCCGCCGCAGCGCCCGCACCCCGGGCACCAGGACGAAGCTGAGGAGGATCGCCAGGGTGACGGGCACGAGGAAGTCGCGCCCGAAATAGAGCGCCGCCATCACTGTCACGATCAGCAGGAACGAGGCCAGGGCCACAAAGACCGGCAGCGCCTGCCTCAGGCGGCGGGCCGTGACAGGATCATCGATCATGCTTACGCCTCACATCACCGCCCGGCGGAGCCAGGCCCGGCCCCTCAGCTCGCCGGTGCGGCCTCGCCCAGAGCCGCGCTGATTTGGCTCAGCAGCTTCGAGAAGTCGACCGGCTTCGGGTGGTAGTCGTCGCAGCCGGCCTGGATCGCCTTGTCGCGATCCCCCGACATGGCGTGAGCTGTGAGCGCGATGATGGGGATGCGCTGCGTGTCGGTGCCGGATTTGAGCGCGCGGGCGGCCGACCATCCGTCCAGGATCGGAAGGTTCATGTCGAGCAGGATCACGTCCGGCCGGCCTGCGCGGGCCTGCTGCACGCCGGCTTCGCCGTCATGGGCCAGGATGACATCGTAGCCGCGGCGCTTGAGACGGCGGGACAGGAAGTCCCAGATCTCCTCGTGGTCCTCAACCAGCAGAATCTTGGCCATCACGCGATACCCCTCTCACGCGAGCCGCTGCGCGTCGTTCCCCAACGCACGGCGACGCGCAATCGTCGCAAATCCCCTCGCAGATCCGGACATGGTGCGGTCGCGCGAAAGGCTACCCGTCCGCATCGAGATGGAAGCGCACGCTCTCGATGTTGGCGCGCTCGAACGCCTGCATCACGTGCTGATAGGAGCGCTCCATCTCGGTGGCCTCGTCGCCCGGCGTATCCTCGGGCTTGAGCACGAACATCAGCATCGAGCGGCCTGTCACGTCGTAGCGCTCGCCCACCCCGAAGCTCGCGATCTCCTGGCCGTCCGGCAGGTTGGTGTCGAGAAGGCGGCTCCAGGCCTTGCCGCCCACCGATTCCGGCAGGGTGAACGACACGAGGTCGTGATAGGCGTTGTAGAGGATGAGGAGCGTCGCGTCGCCGCCGCGGCGATGGATGCCCGTGGCCTGCGCGCGCCCGTCGAGGAGGACGGCGATCGAGCGGGCGCCGGCGTCGCTCCAGCCCTCGGACGTCATCTCCTCGCCGTCGGGGCGCAGCCAGGTGACGTCCTTGACGCCGAGATCCTCGTCGAAGGCGCCCGTGAGGAAGCGACCGCGCGTGAGGATCGGCAGCGCGTTGCGCAGCAGCATGAGGCGTTGCGCGAACTCGGCGAGGTCGCGCTCCTGGTGCCCGATCGCCTCCCAGTCGATCCACGACACCTCGTTGTCCTGGCAATAGGCGTTGTTGTTGCCGTGCTGGGTTCGGGCGAACTCGTCGCCCGCGAGCAGCATCGGCGTCCCGCGCGACAGGAACAGCGTGGCGAGCATGTTGCGCATCTGGCGAAGCCGCACGGCCCGGATCTCTGGATCGTCCGAAGGGCCCTCGACGCCGTGATTGTAGGAGAGGTTGTGGGAGTGGCCGTCGCGGTTGCCCTCTCCATTGGCCTCGTTGTGCTTCTCGTTGTACGAGACCGTGTCGTTGAGCGTGAAGCCGTCATGCGCGGTCAGGAAGTTCACCGAGGCCCAGGACCGGCGGCCGCGCTTGTTGAACTTGTCGGCCGAGCCCGTGATGCGCGAGGCGAGTGCCGGCAGCAGGCCCTCGTCGCCCCGCCAGAAGCCGCGCACGTCGTCGCGGAAACGGTCGTTCCACTCGGCCCAGCCCGGCGGGAAGCCACCGACCTGATAGCCGCCGGGGCCGCAATCCCAGGGCTCGGCGATGAGCTTGACCGAGTTCAGCACCGGGTCCTGCCGACAGGTGTCGAGGAAGCCGCCGCCCTCGTCGAAGCCGTAGGGTTCGCGGCCGAGGATGGTGGCGAGGTCGAAGCGGAAGCCGTCGACGCGCATCTCGGTCGCCCAGTAGCGCAGCGAGTCGGTGACGAGTTGCAGCACGCGCGGATGGGACAGGTTGAGCGTGTTTCCCGTTCCCGTATCGTTGATGTAGTAGCGCTCCTGCCCCGGCAGCAGCCGATAATAGGAGGCGTTGTCGATGCCCTTGAACGAGAGGGTCGGCCCCTTCTCGTTGCCTTCCGCCGTGTGGTTGTAGACGACGTCGAGGATCACCTCGAGGCCGGCCCCGTGCAGGCGCGCCACCATTTCCTTGAACTCGGAGAAGGCGAAGTCCGGCACCGCCGCGTAGCGCCGCGCGGGCGTGAAGAATGAGATCGTGTTGTAGCCCCAGTAATTCACGAGGTCCTTCTGCTGCAGGTAATCGTCCTGCACGAAGGAATGGACCGGAAGCAGCTCGACCGAGGTGACTCCGAGACTCTTGATGTAGTCGAGGACAGCCGGGTTTCCGAGGCCCGCATAGGTGCCGCGCAGGCGCTCGGGCACCTGCGGATGGAGCTTCGTCAAACCCTTCACGTGGGCCTCGTAGATGATGGTCTTTTCCCACGGCACGTCCGGCTTGCGGTCGCGCCCCCAGGTGAAGGCCGGGTCGATCACCCGCGAGCGCCGCGTGTAGGGCGCGCTGTCCCGCTCGTCGAAGGTGAGGTCGTCCCCGGTCTCCATCCGGTACCCGAACAGGGCCGGGTTCCACGTGATGGATCCGACGAGGCCCTTCGCGTAAGGGTCGATCAGGAGCTTGTTCTGGTTGAAGCGATGGCCAGCCTCCGGCTCGTAGGGGCCGTGCACGCGGTAGCCGTAGATGGTGCCCGGCCGTGCATCCGGCAGGTAGCCGTGCCAGACCTCGTCGGTGTATTCCGGCAGCTCGATCCGCTCGATCTCGCGCTCGCCGGCATCGTCGAAGAGGCACAGCTCGACCTTGGTGGCGTGCGCGGAGAACAGAGCGAAGTTGACGCCGAGACCATCCCAGGTGGCGCCGCGCGGGTAGGGCAGCCCCTCGCGGATGCGGGCGCGCGCGGCGCGGGGCGAGGCGGAACCGGTCGCCCCGTTCTTGGTATTCTCGGCCATGATCACTCCGGTGGTCGGCGCCCTTTCGTACCCTCAACCGCGTCGCCGGCATGGGTGGCGTCCGAGCCGGAACGTGAACGTGCCGAGGCTGGCGAAGGTCCGTCGCGGCAGAAATTTTTGCGGCGCAGCAGCGCCCGGAGGAGCGCGACATGCAGGTCTCCGACGTGATGAGCCGGGACGTGGAATTCATCGCGCCGGAGGAGAGCGTGCGCGAGGCGGCGGTGCTGATGGGCGAGCTCGACGTCGGGGCGCTCCCGGTCGGCACGGCGACGGATATCGAGGGCGTGATCAGCGACCGCGACATCCTCTACCGCGTGGTCGCGGCCGGGCTCGATCCGAACACCACCACGGTCGGCGCCGTCCTGTCGCGCCCGGTGATCGCCTGCAGCGAGGGCGACACCGTCCGGGCCGCCATGGACCTGATGGCCGCCCACCATGTCCGGCGCATGCCGGTGCGGAACGCGAGCGGCGCGGTGACGGGCTGGCTCACCCTCGCGGACCTGTCGCGCAGCCTTCTCCTCGGCAGCGATGCCCTCCAAAACTCGCTCAGGGCGATGAGCGAGGACGCCTGATCACATCCTGTAGCGGCGGTGCAGGCTCGCCACCGCGTCGTCCGGCAGGGCGAAGCGCGCGGCCAGGTAGGCGAGGTAATGCTGGTTGACCCGGTCGCGCCGGTCGACGGCGAGCAAGGCGGCCCCGTAGGCGTGGGTGCCGAGACCCGCCGCCGTCACCGCCTCGAACAGGCCGCGCGTGGTGCCCGCGGCCAGGGCATCCCGCAGCACCTGCCGCTCGCGCTCGCCGGCGCCGATGCGCGCGAGCGCGGCGTCGGCCAGGCCGAGGTCAGGCCCCCGGCCGTTCGCCGCGACCGCCGAGGCCGCGACGCACAGGACGAGGGAGCGCTCCTCCAGGTCGAGCGAGCGCAGGTTCAGGGTGAGGGGCAGAAGCGTCTGGTTGCGGTTCTGCAGCCAGGCATGCAGCACCTTCTGACCGAGGCTCTCGACCAGCACGGCCCGCGACCGGGCGGGCGCATCGGCCCGCGGTGCAGGCGTCGAGACTTCCGCTGCTCGCGTGGCCGCGCCGGCGGAGGGCGGCGCATGGTCCGAACCGAGGAGCCGCCTGAGGCCGAGCAGCTGCGCGAGCCGAGACGGACCCGGAACGGGGAGCGAGGCGCGGTCCAAGGCGACTCCGGAGCGAGTGAGGCGTGTCTGGGCGGCCTGGGCCGCATCTGCTGCCTATAACGGCGCGCCGGACCGGTCGAGCCCGATCCTTGCCTGATCCCTGCTTGATCGGAGCCCGTGTCTTGCCTTCGCGGCACCGCGTCATAGTGTCGAGGAGCGCTGCGATCACCGGAGGATGGACCATGGTGGAGGAAGGCCCCGACCGGCCGGGCGGCCTTGCGGCCCTCGCCGAACGCTACGGCGTCAGCCTCGACGCGGTGCGGCACCTGCTGCGCGCCCTCGAAGCCGGTCACGGCACCATGGCGCAGTTCGACCACCCGGATCTCGGCGGCATGGGCCAGTGGTTCTCGGGCGGCATGGTGATGGTCGGGCGCATGTTCGATGCGGACCTCAAGGCGCGGGTCGCCGGGCTCTGCGGCGACCTGGCCGCATCGCTCCCGCCCGCGGCCTGGGAGGGCATGGCCCACGCCTCGTCGAGCCGGTCCGCCGCTTGGTATCCGGCCGATCTCGGCCGACCCTCGACGACCGGCGCGCAGAACGGCCTGCGCTACGCCTACTTCCCGCAGACCCGGCGCCTCGCGATCGAGTCGGGAAGCGGTCTCGCCCTGTACGATACCGGCGATCACATCGTCACGGGCGTCGCGCAGGCGGACGGCACCCTGCGCTTATCCGGCACACGCGGCGACATCGACCTGGCGGCGCTGCGGCGCGTCGACGGCGCGGCTCCGACGCCGGTGCGCGAGCCCGCGGCGGCACCGAAAGGCGCTCCCGCGTGGCCGCGCCAGGGCGCCTCGCCCGGACGGATGTCGCCGGCCGCCCCGGCGCCCGACCCGGCCCGCACCGGGCCCGGCGACGTCCTGACCACGCTCGAGCGTCTGGCCGAGCTGCACGCCAAGGGCGTGCTCACCGAGGCAGAGTTCACACAGAAGAAGGCGGAGCTGCTCTCGCGTCTCTGAGCGCGCATCGCCATATCGGGGAAGCGGCCGGACATGGATCGCGCGCATCGACCCATGGCCCTGCCCCGCGACCTCATCGACATCCGCACGATCTACCACGAGCCGGCCGTCACCGACTTCGCGCGCGGCCGCGAGATCCTGGCGCGGTTCCCGCAAGCCGAGCGCATCCTCGTCCCCTCGCACTGGAACATCCCGTCGCTCCACGGCAATGCCGGCTCGGTGGAGGATTGGGTGCGCATCAAGCGCTCGACCCTTGTGCTCGGGGTGAAGAAGGGGCTTGCCATGCGGCCGAACGGGCGCAGCGCCCATTTCATCGCGCCCTCGACCTCGAACGGCTGCGCGATGGCCTGCGCCTACTGCTACGTGCCCCGCCGCAAGGGCTTCGCAAACCCGATCTCCCTGTTCGTGAACATCGACGAGGTCTGCGCGGCCATCCGGCGCCACGCCGGGCGGCTGGGTCCGCTGCCGGAGCCCGACACGATCGATCCCTCCCGCTTCGTCTACGACATCGGCGAGAACGGCGACCTTTCGGTCGACGCCATGATCGGCGACAACGCGCGCGATCTCGTTGCGCTCTTCCGCGAGGTGCCGAACGCCAAGGGCTCCTTCGCCACCAAGGCGGTGAACCGCGACCTCCTCGCCTATGACCCGCAGGGCAAGACCCGGATCCGCTTCTCGCTGATGCCGGAGCGGATCGCCCGCGTCGTCGACGTTCGGACCGCGCCGATGCCGGAGCGGATTGCCGCGATCGACGATTTCCTGGCCGCGGGCTACGAGGTCCACGTCAACTTCTCGCCGGTCATCCTGTACGAGGGCTGGGAGGCCGATTGGCGCGCCCTGTTCGAGGCGATCGACGACACGATCTCGCCGGCCGCGAAGGCGCAGCTGAAATGCGAGGTGATCCTGCTCACCCACAATGCGGCGCTGCACGAGGTCAATCTCGGCTGGCATCCGAAGGCCGAGGCCCTGCTCTGGCGCCCGGACATCCAGGAGGCGAAGCGCTCGGAGGGCGGGGGCGACAACCTGCGCTACCGGAGCGGCTGGAAGGGCCGCTGGCTCGCCCGCTTCCAGGCCCTGCTCTCCGAGCGAATGCCCTACTGCACGGTCCGCTACGCGTTCTGACGAACCGCGGCCGGAGGAGCCGCGTTCCGGATCGCGTGCCTTTCCGGAGACCCTCATGACCGACCACGAGAGCCACATCCGCGACGCCGTCGCGCTCGCCCGCGACAACGCCGCCGCGGGCGGCTCGCCCTACGGCGCCGTGATCGTACGGGACGGGAGCGTCCTCGCGCGCTCGGTCAATACGGTCCACCGCACGAACGACCCGACGGACCATGCCGAGATGGTGGCCCTGCGCGAGGTCAGCCGGCGGCTCGGCAGCCGGGACCTCGCCGGCTGCATCGTCTACGCGAGCGGCCGGCCCTGCCCGATGTGCCACGCCGCGATGCGCCTGTCGGGCATCCGCGAAGCCTACTTCGCCTACACGGCGGAGGAGGCCGACACGTTCGGGATGCAGACGGCGGCGATCTACGCGGAAGTTTGCCGACCGCTCGCCGAGCAGCCGATGCGCCTGCACCAGCTCCGCCCCGAGGGCGAGGCGCCGCCCTACGCCCTGTGGCGAGACAGGCAGGCGCCCTGACGCGTCAGTGCGTCCAGGGCGCTGTGCGGTTGAACTTGAAATTGTCCGAGTACGACAAGCCCTTGCGCATGATCGGCTTGTGCGGCTCCTCGACCCGGTAGGCGATGCCGGCGCGCTTGGCGTAGGCGATCGCCTCCTCCTTCGTGTCGAACTCGAGCTTGACCTGCTGCAGCATGTCGGACGAGCCGACCCAGCCCATCAGCGGGTCGGTCTCGCGCGGGCTGGTCTGGTCGAATTCGAGGAGCCAGTTCTTGGTGCGGGCGAGGCCCGATTGCGAGGCGTCCTTCGAGGGCTGGAAGATGCGGGCGCTCGACATCGTTCGACTCAACGGCTCCGGAGGATGGTGGTCGGGGCGATAGGATTCGAACCTACGACCCCCTGGTCCCAAACCAGGTGCGCTACCAGACTGCGCTACACCCCGACACCCCGTTAGGGCCTTGTGGCTCTACCGTTTTGCCCGTTTCCGCGCAACCGCCGCG
>NZ_JBAWTG010000066.1:0-26678 GCF_037106235.1 Methylobacterium nigriterrae
TGCGTGTGGCGATCCGACGTCGACCACGATCTCACATCTCGACAGGAGCAGCCGCCTTCAGCCGAACCGCGGCCTGACCCCAATCACCCCATCTGTCCGAGTAAGTGTCTCGACGACGAGGCTGCGGGATGATTCACTCGGCTCATGGCCAAGGTGTTTCGCCCCTGGGACGTTGATCAGGGCTGGCTGCTGCCGCCCTCGCTGCACGAGTTCGTGCCGCCCGGGCATATGGCGCATTTCGTGCGCGACACGGTGCGAGAGGCGCTCGACCTCTCGGCCATTCTCGACACCTACACCGAGGAGCGCGGCTACCCGCCCTACCATCCCGGCATGATGGTGGCGCTCCTGCTCTACGGCTACAGCCGCGGCCTGTACTCCTCGCGCCAGCTCGCCCGCGCCTGCGAGGAGCGGGTCGACGTCATGGCGGTGACCGGCCTGAACCAACCTGATTTCCGCACCATCGCCGACTTCCGCAAGCGCCACCTCGTGGCCCTGTCGGACCTGTTCGTGCAGGTGCTGCGCCTGTGTCGGGCGGCCGGTCTCGTCGAGTTCGCTCACGTGGCGGTGGATGGCACTAAGCTGAAGGCGAACGCCTCGCGCCACAAAGCGATGAGCTACGGGCGGATGAAGACGGCCGCGCCGGCCCTGGCGGCCGAGGTGGACGCTTGGCTGGAGCGCGCGCGCGAGGCTGACGCGGCGGAGGATCAGGCTCACGGTGCCGGCCGTCGGGGCGACGAAACGCCGGACTGGATGGCCGACAAGCAGCGACGGCTGGAAGCAATCCGCGCCGCCAAGGCCGCGCTGGAAGCGGAGGCCGCAGATCCGCCCGATCCGGAGGACGAGAACGGGCCGGGTGCCTCGTCGGGCATGCGTTGGCAGGGTCGGCCACTGCGCGGTGAAGACGGCAATCCGCCCGACCGGGCGCAGCGCAACTTCACCGACCCGGACAGCCGGATCCTGCCCACGCGCGACGGCTTCGTGCAGGGCTACAACGGTCAGATCGCGGTCGACGCCGCGCATCAGGTGATCGTCGCGCACCGCCTCGTGACCAACTCGGCCGACTACCGCGCCCTCGTGCCGCTTGTGGACGGGGTCCGCGCTCATCTCAGGCGCAAGCCGCGGGAGGTCTCGGGCGATGCCGGGTTTGCCAACGAGGCGAACCTCGTCGCGCTCAAGGAGCGGGGCATCACGGGCTACCTCGCTCCGGGCCGGGCGCGACACGGCGAGGCGGATGCGGCCGGCCGCCGGAGGCTGACCAAGATGCTGTTGATGAGCGCGATGGCCGCCCGCCTGAAACGGGCTGGCCGCCGCAGTCGCTATCGCCTCAGGAAGCAGGTCGTCGAGCCGGTGTTCGGGCAGATCAAGCAGGCCCGAGGCTTCCGACAGTTCCTGATGAGAGGGCTTGAGCAGGTCCGGGGCGAGTGGGCGATGATCTGCACCGCCCACAACCTGTTGAAGCTGGCACAGGCCGACCGTTGAGCCCGCTGTCCGCCCTCATCGGCGCCGGTCCCGCCCCCTCTCCCCCGGCTTCAAACCCCGTTACTCGGACGGGCTCCTACGGCCTGTTATGGCTTGAGCCAGTCGAGTGCGGCGGCAATGCAGAGGACACCGGCGAAGCTGGTGGCGGTCTTCTCGTAGCGCGTGGCAACAGCGCGCCACTCCTTCAATCGCGCCCAGAGACGCTCGACCCGGTTGCGGTTGTTGTAGATCCACTCCGGGCAAGCGACAGGAGCCTCATGCCGCTGCGGCGGGATCGCAGGCCGTGCCCCCATGCCCCAGATGTGCTCGCGGAAGCGATGGCTGGTGTAGCCGCGGTCGGCTACCACCCATCTCGGCACGCCCGGCAGCTGATCGATGAGCGGGATGGCCTGAGGCAGCTCATGCGCTTGCCCAGGCGCGATCCGGAAGGCGATGGCGCGACCCGCGCCATCGGCGATCACGCAAGCCTTGGTCCCATAGCCGCCACGAGAGCGGCCAAGCGCCTCACGATGGTCTCGCTCAGCTTGAGATCCCCCCTTCGCGCGGCTCCAGCCGCCTTCTGGTGAGCGCGCACGCTGGTGCCGTCGAGGAACACCATGCCGAGCTGCACGCCGCGCTCCTGAACGAGGCTGAGGAGCCGCTCCCAGACGCCGGTACGTGCCCACCGGATGAAGACCTGAGCGGCACGCCACCAGGGTCCGAGTTCAGCTGGCACGGCGCGCCACTTGGCTCCGTTCTGATGGCGCCAGAGGATGGCCGAGACGGTGCAGCGCAGATCCTGGGGCGGCGTCTTGCCCTTCGGCCGGCAGGCTTCCACCAGCGGCTCCAGCTCGGCCCATTGCGCGTCCGACAGCATCGCTCCTCCTCGTCCAGGAGAGGCGAAACGCTCACCGCATCGGGTGGTTCAAGCGATCACAGGCCGTAGATGTTTCGTCCCGCTGTGTGGTGGTACAATTGATGCCGCATGGAGGGACGCGCTATGGGACAGGTTCTCCACGGCAGCGCCACGACGACTGAGACGCTCCGTCGGGCAATCCAAGCTCGTCAAGAGAGCGTAAGGTCCGCCCCCAAGGGCTACGGCATCAGCCCCACGACGGTGCAGAAGTGGCGCTCACGCCAGACCAGCGCGGATGCGCGGATGGGACCTCACCAAGAAGCTTGTGGTGTCCGGCAACGTCACTCTGCTGCCGCTGCCGGCGCGCTCGCCTGAGTTGAACCCGGTCGAGGCGGTGTGGCAGTTCGTACGCCGGAACTGGCTCGGCTACCAGGTCTTCGCCTCCTACGGCAACATCGTCGATCACTGCCGCCATGCTTGGAACAGGCTCATCGACGAGCCCTGGCACATCATCTCCATCGGCCGACGCGCCTAGGTTCATGAGTGCTGATTAAAGAGGGTTGATATCAGTGGCCGACCATACATCAACATCGGCGTACCGACCCCGCCTCTCTCACGAGGCTCCGCGCGGCTAGGGCGGCCTCGGTTCTGTTGCGGACGCCTAGGACTTTTAGCAGAGCGGCTGTATGGATCTTGGTGGTCGCTTCCGCGATCCTGAGCGTGCGCGCGATCTCCTTGTTCGATTGTCCGCGCGCGAGGAGACACAGGACGTCCTGCTGCCGTGGCGTCAGCTTCGCGAACTCGATATCCATCTCCGGCCCCCGAGCGCCGTCGGTGACCCTGGCGGCCCCGGCCTCGACTGGGCGGGCCAATAGCGAGGTGACATAGATCCGTCCTCGAAGGATGTCCGAGACGGCGCTGACTATCTCGGCGTCTGGCTGAAGCTTAGAGATAAACCCGTTCAGGCCTAGTCCGAGGCAGGCCAGAATATCCTGCCGGGCATCCGACGCCGATATCACGGCGATACGCGTGCGCGGATGCTGCCGCCGAAGCTGCCCGAGCCGTACCAAAGAAGTCAGGCCCGGCATGTTCAGATCGAGCAACATGAGATCGATATCGGGACGCTCCTCGATCAGGGCCCAGGCCTCATCGAAGCTTTCGGCTTCAAGCAGATCGAGTTCGCGCATGCTTTCAGAAAGTGCGACGCGCAATCCCTTGCGATAGAGACCGTGGTCATCGGCGAGGAGGACGCTAGCCATTCGTCTACTCCCTCTACTAGTTGATTGAAATTATACCAAAACAGCGCAGCTCCGGGGCCCGGAACGCTCCTTTTGTATCTTGCCGGAGGGGACCCGTGCCATTCGACCCAGTCCGCTGCAGAAGGGCGAGCGCTGAGTAGGTATCCTATCAACCCTTGGCCTGTCCGCAGCCATCGACGCCGGCAACCCACCCCTGCGGATCGAGTGATCGCCCCGAGTGTGCCTTTGCGGTCACCCCCATCCTCAGCAGCTCAGACGGCGATCTGGCCTCACGCGGCCCATCAGATGCGCGCGACAGGTCTCGGTAATCCGTGAACTGATCCCGAACTCCGATCAGGACTTCGTGCCCTCCTTCAAGGCGGATACCGGGGCGCGCCGGTTGCCCGTGCGCACGTTGACACGCTCCATACCTACTCAGAACTGGTACTTTTGGGTCATTGAAATGCACGTATCTCACTTGAAACCTAACATGCGTTATCGTGCATGTAAACCTGCGGCGCCAGACCTCCGGCACATGGGTTCGCCGCTACTCAAGATTCCCGGTCCCAAGATAGAGGTCGAAAGCAACGGTTTTATGCGTACAAACTAGTCGGATCGGACCAGATCGTCAGGAACGGCGGGGACGATCGACCATCTACTTGCGGCTTCCTCGGGAGGTGCTAGTCTCCACCAATCGAGCGTGTTTCTGCGACGGGTTCAGGTCAGGAAGAACATTGATCCGCGTCTCTGCTACCACCGCTGACATCACTCCCAGCCGTGATGTGGTGCTCGGCGGCTTCTGGTCGCGAAGCGGCCCCGTCCGCTCGACCGGGGTAGACGACAAGCTCGAAGCGAACCTAGCATTGATAGATGACGGCCAGCACTCGGTGCTCTTAGTTTCAATCGATACTCTCTTTACCGGGCCAGACCTAGCTTATGATCTCGAGCATCGTCTGGCCGATCGTGGCAACCGTACCGAGGTCGTCGCCCTGGCGACTCACACGCATTCGGCTCCCATGCTCGACCGGGGCAAGCCGTCGTTGGGCGCAGTGGATTTGGCTTGGTACTCGGAGGTGCTCCAGCGCCTGACCTCGGCCGCGGAGCGCGCTTTCGGCCGCCTCGCTTCCGGACCGATGGTTTCGACCGCGTCCAACGAAATCAATGGGAGTGTCGGGCGCCGCTTGCGGGTCCGCCGCCCTTTCCTGTCCGCGCGCCGCGTTCAACTGTACGGGATAATCAATGGGCCGAACCCGTCCGCCGAGCGCGCGCCGATGTGCCGGGCTGCCGTGCTTCGCAGGGCGGACGACTCGGTTGCATGCGCGATCGTGTCATGGGCCTGCCACCCGTCGCACCGCCCGGCAATAGGCCGTATCTCGGCGGATTATATCGGCTTCGTGCGAGGTGCGGTAAGGTCTGCTCTTGGCAACATCCCTGTCCTCTTCTTGCAAGGGTTCGCCGGTGATATCTGCGCTCACATCAAGCAGCGCCTCACGGCGAGGAAGCTTGCTCGTCGGCTGCTGAGGGGGCCCGTATTCATGGTCCCGACGCTCCGGGAGTGGGAGGACTGGGCCGCCGACGTTGCGTCGGGCATCGCTGGAGTGGTCGCCGCCGCCGCTCGGAACAATGCGGTTCCGGCGACGGCCATTCGCGTCGGAGCTGTGGACGCGCCCCTCTCGTCACTGTTCGACGGCGGCTCCGACGAGGGCACGTGCGAGGCTCGGATCGTTTCCGTCTGCAACAACTTGCGGCTCTTCATGGTGAATGCCGAGGTGTCGGCCGAGTATGCGGCGGCGGTGCAGCAGCACGGGTTCTGGCCAGTCGGATATCTCGGAAATGTCTTCGGCTATTTTCCGACCGACGCACAGATTCGGGAGGGCGGCTATGAGGTCGATAGGTTCCGCCCATTCTTCGGTCTCAGTGGTCGATTCACCGGCAGCAACGACGCCGTGTTCGCGGCCCTGTTGCGAGGCGCTCAAGAAGGAACGTCCAGCCGGTGATGAATGCGGCGGCTCGAGGCCGACGAGGCCGCGGTGATGTGCGCATGCGGACGCTGCCAGATGGCTCGTGCCCTGCACGACGGAGCAGTCCGCAAGGCAGGATTCACAGCGAGCCGACACGATCAAGGTACCGCAACCGCTTGGATGGCCGAGCGCTCGAGGCCCAAGAGGAGTGCCTGCGTTGCAACGGGTCTGCCACATCACGACGGTTCACTCTGTCGACGACGCCCGCATATTCCACAAGGAGTGCTGCTCCTTGCGCGACGCCGGTTACGAAGTGACCCTGGTCGGACCGCATGACGGAAACACCCTCGTCGATGACATCCGCATCCGCGGGCTGACCGTCGGTGCCCACAATCGGCTCGAACGGATGACGCGACGGCCTCTTGCGGCTTTCCGGGCGGCGCGAGCTACCCAGGCGGACCTATACCATTTCCACGATCCCGATTTCCTGCCTTTCGGTCCCCTGCTGGCCCGGGGAGGAGCTCGCGTGGTCTATGACGCGCACGAGGACCTTCCGGCCCAGGTCGCGCACAAGGACTGGATCCCGCGAGTTCTGCGGCCGATGACCGGCCGAGCCATGGCCGCCGTGGAAGCAACATGCATCGCGCGGATTGACGCTGCCGTGACCGTCAACGACCACATCTCAAAGCGGCTGGGGATGCGTCAGCCGAGGACAGTGGTGGTGGCGAACTACCCGCGCCACGAGGAGATCGTGCCTTCCCGTGGATGGAGCGAGCGGGAGCGGGCCGTCTGCTACATCGGCAGCATCACCAGTTCGCGTGGCGCTCAAGACCTAGTCCGGGCCATGGAGCATGTTGAAGCGGAGCTCTATCTCGCGGGGTCCGTCTCTCACCCAGCACTCTTGTCAGAGCTCGAACGTCACCCAGGTTGGAGCCGGGTCCGATACCTGGGACAGATCAACCGCCGGCAGGTCACGGACCTGCTCGGGCGCGTCAGGGCCGGCATCATGCCGTTGCATCCCACGCCTCAGTTCATGCAAGCGTACCCGGTGAAGATGTTCGAGTATATGATCGCCGGCATTCCGATCGTAGCGACGGACATGCCGCATTGGCGCACCTTCATGGACGCGCATGGCTGCGGCGTATGCGTTCCTCCGGGCTCGCCGGAACACCTTGCGGCAGCCATCAATGTGCTTCTCGACGACCCGGATGCGGCTGCCATGGGAGAGCGCGGCCGCGCGGCCGCGCGGCGACTCTACTCGTGGGAAAGCCAGGCCTCCATCTTGATCGGGCTCTATCGAGACCTGCTCGCAAAAAGCGCCGGCGCCTCGCTGACCGGGGAGAAGCCTTTAGTCTAAGCAAGTCCGTTGTAGCAGCGCGACCATGGGTCTCCACGCACTATAACCGGAGGATAATATGACGGCACCATGGAAACAGCGCTTTCCCAAAGAGTTTCGCCTCGTGCCTGAGCACGGCTTGCATGCTCGGGTGATCTCGGACACCTCCGACCTCCTCAGCCTCAGAGCTGAGTGGGACGACCTCTATCGACGCGCCGAGAACCCGCGCCTCTCGCAGAGCTTCGAGTGGGCTTGGTCCGTATGGAGCAATCTGGCACAGCCGAACGGAGGCCGGCTTCGTACGGTCGTCGTCCGCCGCAGCGGTCGCCTGGTCCTCGTCTGGCCTATGGTCGTCACCAGGCACAGGCGGCTCTGGTCCATCGCTACGTCGCTGGCGACGCCGGAAGACTATGCCACGGACATGCTCGCCGAGCCCGCGCCGGACCTTTTCGCCATCGCTTCAAGAGCTTGGCGCGAATTACGTGATGGGTGCAAGGTCGACTTCATCCGCCTCGAACGAGTCAGGGCCGGGTCGCTACTGGAGCGTGCAGTGCTCGGGGACGAGTGGCGGCAGGTCGCGGCTCAGACCTCCCCATGGCTGGCGCATGACGCGTATCCCGACTGGCAGTCCTACTGGAAGTCTCGCGGGAAAAGTCTACGCGAGAGAGTCGATCGTCTGCACAGGCGGTTGTGCGAGCAAGGTCAGGTATCCTTCCGGAAGAGCAGCAGCCCGGACGAGACCAAGGCTATCATACGATGGACTCTCGAACGCAAAAAGGAGTGGCTCATTCGAAAGAAAGCTCGCTCCAGAACCATCGAATCGGATCTCTACGCCAACTTGCTGATGAAGGCATGTGATGGGCTTAAGACGTTTGGGAACATCGCCGGGTTTACGCTCACGTGCAATGGCGAGATCATCGCGGCACAGATCAGCTTGGTCGACCGCTCCCTCGTCGAAAACATCCACATTGCGTTCGACGAGAAATTCAAGAGATTTACGCCCGGGATCGTCCTCGACAAGCACGTCCTGCAGTGGACGATCGACAACCACCTCAGTTACGACTTTCATTTCGGGATCGATGATCGGAAAAGAAGGCTCGCGAGCGCAAGCTGCGGCCTCGTGACATGCCATCTCTATCTGTCGGCGTGGGGCTCGGCTTACGAGTACAGTAGGAGAGCGTGGTACAGCCGCGCTGCTGTCCAGCTCCGGCCGTTGCGAGCTGACGCAGTTCGTCCATAGAACTGGATCGTGCCCCCGCTGCGACGACATCGCGCCGATCCGAAGGACCTGCGCGTGCCGCCAGGAGCGCTGGGCGAACAGCGGCGCGGAGGTGAGGATGATCCCAGCGAAGCGGGCGGGGAGGTGCGGCATGCGGTGTCTGTCGCGAGTGACATCGTCAGCCTAGCCACGACGTCCGCTTCGTCACCTCACTGCGCTCATCCGCCCGCCAAATTGGCCAAAGACGAGCTGAGGTCGTCTCATTCCTCATCGATATAGACGCGATGGTGTTGGGAATGGCCAAGCTTCTGGGAGATGGAACTAGGTTGTGCGGAAGCATAACATTTTAGCGCATCTTCACGCGCCCGGCGCGTGAAGATGCTTGTTTGCCGTGAGATATGTTACAGAGGCGCTCGCGAGATGCAACTCACCTTCGGGCCGGACGGATCGCGATGCCTGTCCGACCGGGAGTTATCCCGGGCGGAGCGCGGCTCGCTTCAAGGACTGGAACAGGCCATGGCCGAGCCCGAGAAGCGTGCGCTGGCGCATCGCTATTACGTACGGAGTCTGGACAGCGCCAAAATCCCTGAACGCGCGCTCGATGCCTTCCTTCATCGATCCTTCGAAATCGAACACCATCGAACGACTGTGCGAGCGTTCGATGGCGCGCCACAGTAGAAGGGGCTGGGCGCCGCTCGAGCGGAGCCCCGGGTCCGCTCCGCCGATGACGTAGAACGAATGGCGAGCGTCCCAGACCAAGAGGGCGAATGCGTGCGCGAGCCCCTGTTCATCCCGTGCGATGAGCAGTTCCCGATGCCCCTCCAGCCACGGGCACCCCAGGATGCGGGCGATCACGGCCGCTAACCGCGGCGGCGGCAGGCCTTGGCGCCGATATGTTGCTGCTAGGAGCCGATCCACTTGGGCTATGTCTTCGGACGAAGCCACCGACAAGCGTTCGGAGGCCTTGCGGACCTTCACGCGCGTGGTCTGATTGGCCTCCCGCCATATGAGGTCGAGCGGACGGTCAAGCGCGAGACGATAGGTGTACCGGAGCTTGAGGTCGTAGCCCCGCCAATACGAGGGCAGCAGGTTCATCTGCTCGGGCGCTGCCGGGATTGTCGCCGCGTCGACGGCCGGGAGCTTGTCAAACAGCTTTCCCAGCAGGTCATGCTCTCGCGCGAGCTCGGTCTGGTACTTGCCTGTCCCCCGGGCGATCCAGGGCCCGAGCCACGGGGTGAGCATCGGCACGGAGAGCACCTTGAAGCCGCCCCACGCCTTGAGGATATAGGGCAGTCGAGCGAGGGTATGGCCGCGCTCCTCGATGGTGACGGCGTCCCAGCTTCCCGGGCAGACCGCGTCGAGCCACATGGCCGTCTCGAAGAGGGTGTGGCTCGTGGGCTCGGCGTCGCGTGGGCAGTAGGGCCTTGGCATGAGGCTCTCACCGAGCTGTTTCTGCGAACCGAGGACTCACGGCCGATCGCCAGCCGTTGCGGAGGCGTGTGGGCGGAGCCTTCCCGGCGGATATCCGGCCATGGCGCCGATCGCGAGGAACAGGACGCGCATTCCCGGCCAGTCGCCGCCGACCATGCCCCACGAAAGGCCGATACTGAAGATGATGAAGATCACGTTCTTTTCGGAAAAGCGTCCAGGAGCCCGTGCGAACTCCCATAGCACCCAGCCCTGAAACAGCAGGAAGGCGAGCGTTCCGAGAAGGCCGGTTTCTGACAGCAACTCGAGGATCACGTTGTGCGGATAGTATCCGGACACATCCGGTAACCCGGCCGAGATCGGGAAGCCGCCCCAGCCCACCCCGGCAAATGGGGCTCTCCAGAAGACCTCGACGGCCAACCCCCTGAAGATCTCGCGAGGGCTCAGCGAGTGCTGCTCGGGCAGCACGAAGGCGTAGGTGACGAAGCGCTTCAGCGTCGCCGGGGCGTCGCGATCGTTCACGATTTCCAGGGCGAAATGACTCATCACCGCGGCGGCGACGGCGCCCACTACGACGATTACGGCGATCAGGCTGATGCGCAACGCGCGGCTCCTCTCCCCCATGAGGGTATAGGTGATCACCGTCAAGAGTACGATGAGGAGGCCAAGGCGCCCGCCCGAGACTAGGATGAAATAGAGGAAGGCGACGAAGCTGAGCCCGGACAGCAGGTCGATCCGCGGCAGCCGTGACGAGAACCGGTCGACCGCCCAGACGGCGCCGAGCGCCATCGCGAAAGCGAAATTTTGATAGGTGATGAGGATCGGGTGGTAAGTGCCGCTCCCCGTCCGATCGCTTTGCGCGAAAAGCTCGGGGTTGTGATTGTTGAGCAGGAAGGCCGCCCCGGCCAAGCCGGCCAGGACTGCGCAGGAGGCCAGATACAGGCGGAGCCGACCGTCGCGGCTCATCAGATAGCCTGCTGTTGCGCACAGGGCAGGAACGAGCATGGTCAACCCCGCCTTCATCAGGCCGTAGTTGCCCGAAGGCGAGTAGGCGTAAGTGGCGGCGTAGGCGGCATCGAGAAATACCAGAGCCAGCGCCACCCGAAGGAACTTCTCAGTCAGGGTCGAGAAGACCGCCGCCGCCAGGGTCGTCGCACTGGTCGCGATGACGACCGGCCAGGGGCTCGAGCCGTCGATCCCGAACAGGAACTGCTGCACATAGTACACGACGCCCTGGTTCACGAATGCGGCAAAGAGAATGGCGATCACGGACGAGGTCACGATTCTACTCCGGGCGCTCGGGGCTCGCCCGCGGAGAAGATGGATGTGGTCTCTCGCAGCAATCATCGACGACATGCGGCCAAGATCCGGGTCACCTTCTGCCAACGAGTGTTCGCGACGACGCTTCTCCCAGCTCAGGTCGCCGGCGGAGCTCCGTCGCGCTCATAGCCCCGGACCGCCCCGGCGTCGGCCTTGTTCAAGATGAAGCCAAGGATCCGTTGGTAGACGAAGTCGGACGCGCCGAGCGCTCGTAGTATGGTCGCACGCGGAGTCCGACCCCACTGGATGACGAGGACGAAGACGTCGAGGAGCGGCGCGATCGCGCGAGCATCGGCTGCGTTCCCGAGGGGCGCCAGATCGACCAGAACGAGATCGTAAGTCTCCGCCGCCTCGTCCAGGAAATTCTTGAGCTTCGGGGAGTTCAGAACGTCGCTGCGGCTTCCCACGGCCGGGGCGCCACAGGTCAGAATGGACAGGGTGGTGCCGGGGACCTGCCGGATGGCGTCCTCGATGTCACGCCCGTCCGTCAGCGCGCCGCCGACCGAAGCGTCGGGAGCAGTCCCCTTCGGTGGGGGCTGATGGCCACGGGCATCGATCAGCAATACGGACTGTCCTATTCGCATAGCGGCTTGTGCGAGGCTCGCAGCCACGGTGGTGGCCCCATCTCCTGGCAAGGTGCCCACGATTCCGATAACGCGCGCTCCGCGCTCCAGGCGAGCGATCTCCAACCCGAGCAGGGCCCGCCGCGACGCGTCCGCCAGCGAGGCTGCCCGCGGGAACTGCCGGCGGCGCTCCGCGCGCACTGTCACCGGCAGCAGGCTGCCGACGCGGAGATTGTTGGCCTCGCACTCGGCCCAGGACACCCGCGGTATGACGCCGAGGCAACCGATGCCGATCATGCGCTCGACCTGCTCACTCGTTCGAAAGGTCCGGTCGCTCCGCTCGCGTGCGATCCCCAGGGCGATGCCCGCGAGCACACCGAAGCACATGGCTCCGCCGAGGATCATGGTCGAGGGCGGTGAACTCCGGCTCAAAGGCCGCTCGGCATGGCTGATGATGCGAGCCTCCGATATCGGGAACGATTGTTGCTGGAAGGCCTCCTTGGACCGCAGTAGGAAAGCTTCGTAGACAGCCTGTGAGGTGCGGGCTTCTCGCTCCAAGTCGCGCAGCGTGATCTGCGCCTGCCCAGCGGCGAGGCTGTTCTCGTTTCGTTTCTGCTGGACGGCCAGTTCGGCGGCCTGGGCTTGGTTCCGGAGCTCCTCCAGCCTGCCCCCGAGCCAAACGCGGACGAGTTCGGCGGATTCGAACCTGGCGCGCAGCTCGTCCGTGACATAAGTGGCTGCGACCGCCTCGGCGATTCGCTCTGCCCTGGCGGGATCGACTGCCGTGAAGCTGATGCGGAGCACATGGGTGAGCCCAAGCCTGCGCACGTCGAGATCGCGCCGGAACTTCTGCAGGATCCGCACCCGCTGCTCGTCCGGGGACGCCGCGGTCAGTGTGCCGAGATCGGTCAGGGGCACGATGTACTCGCCGGCCGCCTTCCAGCGGCTGTCGAGCAGCCAGCGTGCCACCGGCGTTGCGGCAGGGGCGACGAGCGGTTGCCACCAACTTCGCACTGCGCCGATGAAGGCCGGATCCGCGCTCAGATCAAGGTCGGAAATGACCTTGGACAGCACTCTGGCTGACTGTGCGATCTCGACCTGACTGTCGATGATGGAGCTCTCAACGGCCGTCTCGTTCGTGGTTTGCCTGCCCTGGAGCTGACGGGCGATCTGCGGCTCGATGAGGACGAGGGCGCTTCCCGTGTAGCGAGACGTCGCCGTGAGAACATAAACCAACGCCAGAGCGAGCGAGACTACGATTACTGACGCAATGGCGAAGCGCTGTCGCCACAGAAACCCGAGTATGTCCCGGAACGCGACCTCGCCGCCGGAAACGGCGAGGTCGCGTTCCGTCGGCGACCGCACGCTCGTGATGTTCCTGCTATACAGCATGCTTTTCGCGCCACTGGCGCTTCAACGCGAGTAAGCCGGAAGCGGCTCCGGCACCGATCCGCCGGCGGAGCGCGACCCTCGCCGCGAGATTGTTTGCGGCGTTTCGCTTCAAGCTGCGAGCCTCGACAGAGCGGCCCGCATGGCTTCGACGATCCTGTCCTGAGCTTCCAACTCCAGGTACGGGTGCATGGGCAGAGAGAGGACGTCACCGGCGAGTGCTTCGGTGATGGGCAGGCCCGTCCGCGCCACCGGATAAGATCCGTACGCTTCCTGCCGGTGGAGCGGCTTGGGGTAGTAGATCGCGCTCGGAATGCCTCGGTCCTTCAGGAACTGCATCGTCTCGGCGCGGCGATCCGATGGGACCCGAACCGTGTACTGGGCCCAGGCGGAGCGGCATCCGCTGAGGACACTCGGCGTAGAAACCAAATCCGACAGGGAAGCAGTATAGCGTGCCGCCACCCGGTCCCTGGCCTCGATCTCGTCCTGGAAGATAGTGAGCTTCTCGAGGAGAATGGCGGCCTGGATCGTATCCAGGCGGCTGTTCATGCCGGCCCGAACATTGTCGTACTTGTCGGCGCCCTGACCGTGCACGCTCAGAGACCGCATCGTCGCAGCGAGCTCATCGTCGTCGGTGAGAATGACCCCGCCGTCGCCGTAGCAGCCGAGGGGTTTCGCCGGGAAGAAGGAGACGGCCGTGGCCACCCCAATCGTCCCCACTTTCCCGATGATATGAGTGGCGCCGAAGGACTGGGCCGCGTCACAGAGCACCCAGAGTCCATTGGCTTCGGCGATCGGCAGCAGTTTCTCGTAATCCGCAGGCTGCCCGAAGAGATCGACCGGTATGACGCCGACCGGCCTCAAGCCGAGCTCGGCAGCGGTGGCGATTCCCGCCTCGAGGCTGGCCGGATCCATGTTGTAGGTGTCTGGCCGGACGTCGACGAAGACCGGGACTGCCCCGAACCAGGCGACCACCTCGGCGGTGGCGGCGAAGGTGAAGCTCGGACACAGCACGGCCTCTCCGGGCCGCAACTTGAGGGCCATAAGGGCCAGGCCGAGCGCATCGGTCCCGTTGGCGCAGGCAACGGCTTTCTTCGCTCCGCAGAACGCTGCCAGTTGCTCCTCAAGCCGGGCCACCTCAACCCCCATGATGAAGTCGCCCCGCTCGATGATCCGCAGAATCGCATCGTCGATCTTCGCTCCGAGCCGGCGGCGCTGCGCTGCGAGATCGACGAATGGCATTGGCGTCGTGTCGATCCCGAATGAGCGGCTCATAGTGTCGCCTCCGCGAGATTGCCTTGAGGGGTGACCCGGTACCGTTCCCCCGTTTCGGGACAGACCAAGTCTTTTCCGAGCCGGCGCCCGGTCCTAGAGACCCAGCCGATCCGCCGCGCGGGCACGCCGGCCACGAGAGCAAAATCCGGTACGTCCTTGGTCACGACCGCGCCGGCCGAGATCAGCGCGTAACGGCCGATCCTGTGCCCGCACACCACCGTCGCGTTGGCTCCGATCGTGGCTCCGCGCTGGACCAGAGTCTCGCGGAACTCGTCCTTGCGTTCGATCGCCGCCCTGGGGTTCAGCACGTTGGTGAAGACGCAGGAGGGCCCGCAGAACACCTCGTCCTCGAGGGTCACTCCCTTGTAGACCGACACGTTGTTCTGGATCTTGACGCCATCACCGACGCGGACATCGGGGCCGATCATGACGTTCTGGCCGATGACGACGTTCCGGCCGATGCTCGTCCCGCTCAGGATGTGGCTGAAGTGCCAGATCCTGGAACCCTCCCCGATGGTCACGCCGTCGTCGACGAACGCAGTCTCGTGGACCGGGGCCCGGGGCCCGGCCGAGGCTGCCTCTCGGCGCGCGACCGGTCGGAAGCAGGCGGCACTGGCCCGTTCGAGGACGGAAAGGACCCGCATGGCCTCGGCCCCGTCGGTGAGCGGCCGGGAGCCCGTGCGACAGCATTCGAGGAAGTGTCGCATCTCGTTCTTGAGCGGCTCACCGACCGGAACGGGGACGGAAATGGCGCCTGTGTTCCGTGGTGTCGGGACACCTGCCGTCCACTCCACCTCGAAGGGGTAGAGGGTGACCTTTTCGTGGGCCGGCGCGACGTCGTCGAACACGACCGCCCCTTGCTCGCCGATGACGGTGAGGCGCTGCTCCTTCCGAGGATGAATCCAGCACACCTCGACCCGCGCCTGGACGCCGGAAGCAAATCCCATCTCCAAATGGCACACGTCGTCGATGGAGTGGGAGAGCACGGATCCACCCGAGGCCGCGACCGATTCCGGTTCTTCCGCGACGAGGCCGAGCACCATCGAGATGTCGTGCGGAGCGAAGCTCCACAGGACGTTCTCCTCCTGCCGCACCTTACCCAATGAGAGGCGGCGCGACGAGACGCACCGAATTGCACCGACGGCCCCGGCCCGGACCAAGTCCAGCACGGCCCTATAGCCATCGTGGTACTGCAGGAGGTGGCCGACCATGAGCACGCGCGAGGCGGCCTGCGCAGCCTTTACCAGCGTCTCGGCGTGGCGGACGTCCAGCGCGATCGGCTTCTCGACGAAGACGTGCTTGCCCGCGTCGATGGCCCTCATGGCGAGATCGAAATGCAGCGCCGCCGGCGCCGCGATCGCCACCGCCGTGACCTCGGGGTCCGAGAGTGCCTCATCGTAAGCGAGGAGGCGCCCACCGTGAGCGGATCCGAGTTTCCGAGCCGTTTCTCGGTCGGCGTCCACCACGGCCTCGAGGGCGCCGAGTTCAGCGAGCGTTCTGACGAGGTTCTTTCCCCAATAGCCGCACCCGACAACTCCCACGCGTACGGGTGGAAGTGCGAGGCCCGGCGGGGACGAGAGCCACGCTCCCGGGGCGGCTGCCGCAGTGCCTGTGCCCGGTAGCGCCCCAGCGAAGGCGACGTCACGCATCTGCACGCTTCCTGTCATGGTCAGGCCTTGAAGACGCGCGCTTTGCACACGCCGGCCCGCTCGATCGCGTTCCGGGTGTCGACAATGAGCTTAGCGGATCGCGACAGCTCTGCGTAGTCGATCCCGTCGTGATCAGTCACGATTATCACGGCGTCGTATCGCTCGATCTCGGATCGCTCCCAGCCGATCGATCTGCGTCCCGCCAGCTCCGCATGATCCCGGGTGGAGGGGATCTCCGGGATGAACGGATCGTAGTAGTCTGCCCGCCCACCTCGCCCCTCGATCAGGTCGATGATCCGCAGGGACGGGCTCTCGCGCATGTCGTCAACGTTCTTTTTGTAGGCGAGTCCAACCACCAGGACGCTGGCGCCGTTGAGGCCGCGCCTTGCACTCTGGTCGAGGGCCTTGCTGAGCCGCTCGATCACGAACCGGGGCATTGAGTCGTTGATTTCCCCCGCAAGTTCGATGAACCGAGTCGGGACCCCGAATTCACGCGCCTTCCAGGTCAGGTAGAACGGGTCGATGGGGATGCAGTGGCCGCCGAGCCCGGGGCCCGGGTAGAAGGGCATGAAGCCGAAGGGCTTCGTCTTCGCCGCCTCGATGACTTCCCAGATGTCGATCTTCATCGGCTCGAAGACGAGCTTGAGTTCGTTCGCGAGCGCGATGTTGACGGCGCGGAAGATGTTCTCCGTTAGCTTTGCGGCCTCAGCCGTCTCCGGCGAGGAAACGCGGACAACCTTGCTGACAAGGGCGCCGTACACGGCGGCGGCCAGATCGAGAGCCGTCGAGCCGTCCCCGCCGACGACCTTAGGAATTTTCGCGGTCGATTGATCCTGATTTCCCGGATCCTCCCGCTCCGGCGAGTAGGCGAGGAAGAAATCGACGCCGGAATCGAGCCCGCTCGACTCAAGGATGGGCTTCAGGACGTCGTTCGTCGTCCCGGGATACGTTGTCGACTCGAGGATGATCAGCTGCCCCCGCCGCAGGTGGCGGCGGATACGCTGCGCGGTGGAGACAATGAACGAGAGATCCGGTTCGCGGTGCCGGTTGAGGGGCGTCGGCACACAGACGATTACGACGTCGAGTTCGGCCAGGCGCGCGAAGTCCGAGGTTGCCGAGAATCGCCTGCCCTTGCGCAAGTCGGCCAGGGACTCCGACGAGATATGGCTGATGTAGGATCGCCCTGCGTTCAGGGCCTTGACCTTGCGTCGGTCGATGTCGAGCCCGACGACTTCGAACCCTTGCTCGGCTGCCGTTCGCGCGAGCGGCAGGCCCACATAGCCCATTCCGATGACGCCGATGCCGGCCTCACGAGCCGCGATCCGGCTTGCGAGGTTCTCCGCCAGCGACGGTCCGATCGGCGGGAAGGCGACGCTCTGCAGATGCGCGGGCGACGGAAGTTGGTTGAGGGACGGGCGCAACGGTGTTCTCCTCAGACGCTTTGCACGACCCGAGTTCGACCATGGATTTCGTGGAAGCCAGGCCGGTCGGTTGAGAGCTCAGTTCAGTTTCGTTCCGGATAGGAGGATCGAGAGCTCCACCGCCAACGACCGTACGGAATGCGGGTTGGTATCTGCCCTGTGACCGGCTCGATGTTGGCGCTCCTAATACTTTGGTCGAATCTGATTTTCGCGTTGAACAATCCCTTCCACCGGTGCCGGTGTAAACGTCCACTCGAGCCTTAAGCCGTTCGAACTAGTACGTATCACAGGGTTCGTTTCGGGCACCCTTGCGAGCAAAGTTCGAGCGTCGCCGCTGCGGGACATGCTGACACTCTTGGCGAGCGGCGCCTCGGCAGGGCGGCTGGTGGCATCCGTCGCTTCTGGGGCAGCTAAGCTAAACCGGAGTTCAGGCTCGCGACGCTCTCTGCCGGTGAGACGAAAACGGGGTTCTTCCAATGTGGGCGGGGCTCGTCAAGCATCTGGCCGTTTCATTGCTGGGAGCCACGAGCTCCCGCGCAATCTCATTCCTAACGTTGCTCTTCGCCGCCCGCTACTACGACAGGAACGATCTGGGGGGGCTCGCTCTCGCCATCGGTTTCGTCGCCCTGGTGCAGCCCGTGCTCACGCTCCGCTACGAGATCGCCGTCGTCCTTGCCGCCCGGGATCGCTCTGCGCGCAGCATCCTTTGCGGCCTGCTCGCTATCGCCTGCTTCGGATACTCCGGGCTCGTTTTCCTTGTGTTCGCGCTTCCGAGCCTGCTCGCCAACGTCGTCCCGGGCCACGTGGTGGTGGAGGTGCGAGTACCTGTCCTCCTCCATGTCGCCGCCCTAACACTCAATGTGGCGTGCTCAGCCTGGTTACAGCGAAAGAAGCGCTTCGCCGTCATTGCCTGGACGCAGGTGGGGGGAAGCGTAATCACGGCCGTCTGGGTCGTCACTGCCGCGCTCGTCGGATCGCCGTCCCTGGGAGCACTCGTGTGGGGAAACACCGCGGGATTGTTGGTTGCGACCGGCATAGTCCTGGCCGGTTGCGCCGCCTCCGGCCTCTTCCGAGGCGGTCGCCTCGGCAAGGTTCGTCGCGTGATCGCGCTGCTGAGACAGTATCGTGTCTATCCGCTTTACTCATTGCCGCTCACGCTCAGCTCCCAAGTGTCCGACAGGGCGCGGTTGATCTACATCACCAGCGCATTCTCGCTGAGCCTGCTCGGCGGCGTCTTCTCAGTCCGGCAGATCTTTCTGGGCGCGGTCTTCGTGGTCACCGGGTCGATGAGCCAGGTCGTGTTCCCGCATCTCTGCCAGGGTAGCGGGCTCGCCGCCTCCCGGCGGATGCTGTTAGCTCTGACCGCCGGCGTGGCGACCATGGCGGGGATCGCCCTCGGCTTCGTCTCCGGCTACCCGCGAGAGATCACGCTGCTGCTGCTCGGGGAGCGGTGGCTGGATATCGCTCCCCTCGTGCCGTGGATTGCGGCCCGGTGTGCCTTTCTCGCGATCGCGGGCTGGCAGGGGCGGTTGCTGGATGTGGCCGGACGGCAGAGGGCGGACGCCGTGCTGCAGTTGGCCGGCGACGTAGCGCTGGTTTCAGTGTTGGCCGTCCTGTTCGTCGTGAGCGTCAGCCCCACGGCTGCCATCGCCATCATCTCGATCACGGAGATGGCGCACTCGGTTCTCTGGCTCGTCCTCGCCTACCGGGTCACTCGACTCGGCATGCGCTACGCCTGCGCAGCCTTCCTCGTCCTCCTCTTGGCGACGGCCGTGATGTGGACCATCGCGGTACTCAGCGAAGGGATGCTCGGCTCGCGAGTGGGGTTACCCTTCTGCGCGGCCATTGTCGGGGCATCGGCGGCCTTCATCCTGACCCTCACGGCCAAGAGCATCGGCAGGGCAGATGCATCCCTGAGGCTCCCGAAGCACCGCGCCCGTGCTGCGTGATCGCGACGCTGAGGCCGGGCTCCGGATTGACGTCACTTGGCTTGGGTGGCCATCTCTCAGTCGGCTGCAGCGATCTTCGGCCCGACCTCGTCCATGGGAAGACGTGGCCGCACGGAAGCGGGCCGCACCGAATGCTGTGGCGCAACATCATCCGTCGATCGAACTTGATCTGATAGGACTCAAGGTATGCCTTGAGGCAGCAGATGATGCGCGGAGTTTAATACAAACAAAGCGGCTCGGACGCAATAGTCAGTTTTAAACCCACATATTAACGCATATCCAATTGATGTGATTGCCAAAGGCAACCATCACCTCGACCCGCAAATTTTGTCGGCGCTTTACAAATTCTACAGACAATGCGAGAGTACTCGTGTAAGCTTCGAGTTCCATGGACGGCACCGCGAAGTCAGCACTCTTCGAGGCTACAGAGGCGCAAGATGACGGCATTTCGAACGCACCTCTGCGCTACCGTTTCATTCATGTAGGCAGCCGATTCCCTCTGTGCGAAAAGAGAATATTTTATGCTGGTTTCGAATTTTTACTGGCGTATGTATCAGAACTTCGCCATGCCGTCGCGTATTAGCGAATATGGAGAATGCATTAGATGTATTAGGAGACAAGGTTATGAGTTCGTTACGATACCGGAATTGATCAGTACCGCGCGACTTGGCGATGGATTGAGAGAACGCATTTGCATCCTTAGGAACGATGTTGATACAGACCCAGTCACAGCTCTTGCGATGCGCGAAGAGGAGTGCCGGGCGGGGGTGCAATCGACTTATTACTTCCGCCTTTCAACAGCCGATCACGAGATTGTCAAAGCCGTCCGCGAGACCGGTGCAGAAGTTGGGTATCATTACGAGGAGCTTGCGACAATTGCGAAGCGACTGCGCCTAAGAACAAGAGCGCAGGTCCTTCCATACATGAGCATGATACGGTCTGAATTTCGAGCAAATTTTTACCGTTTCTCAGACATATGTGGCTTCACGCCACGCACAATTGCTTCCCACGGCGACTTTGCTAATCGCTTTCTTAAAATGGCAAATACTGAAATTATCGATTTAAACTTGCGAAAAGAGCTAAATATTATTGTGGAAGCCTATGACAAAGAGGTAGAAAACTTAATCGACGCGCGTATTATTGATCGTGAATTGCCGATCATGTGGAGTCCAGAATCCCCTGAGGCAGCGGTCACTCGAGGCGCACGGTTCATCCGCATCTTGGTTCATCCGCGTCAATGGCGAGTCAATCGATTGCTGAATTTGCGCGAAGATCTCGCACGAATTTGCGAAGGTGTAAAATATCATGCTTAAAGCTTATGCAGGTGCAGCCGATTGCAAGATTGCTGCTCATGAGGTGTCCGGCCGGCGCTCTCTGCTTGCATCGGCATGTGTAGTGGATTAAATAACGTTTTTAGCTGTCTTCATTAAAATCTTTTGATGAAATAAATGCTCTGCTGATTCTGTTGGCATAAATAAGCATGGGATGTTTGTAAACGAAATATTTTTCTGCCCATTAGACAGGAGGCTTTTCCGACACAATTGAGTTGCGTATACGCGTATTTTTTGGAATGCCAATTGTGATGCAATATTAGTATCATGCACATCTTCAATATCACGCAGTCTCCAAGATCATAATTGGCTTTCTTCAGCATTTTCTGACCCTTCGCTAGGAGATTTTTATTGTCTTCTTCCGTACAAATGCCGGCGCCGACGTATCGTCGGTCCTTACGGAATTAATTACTCTGTCTCTTGCAGGTCATTTCCTCGGCTTGTATGTCTCACAAAGCATCCCTCCGAAACTTACCCTACATCGCACGCGTCGATGCATAGGCGCCGCGGTATGAGCCGCTGAGAGGCGAGGATATCCCGGTCCTTCACACTGCGCAGAGTTCCGCGCGTGCGAACACGTGCTCACGATACCACTCGTAGGTCCGCGAGATCCCGGCTGCGAGGTCGACCTGAGACCGGTATCGGGTCGCCTCGATCGCTCTGCTCATGTCGGGCGCCCGCCGAGCAGGCGAGCCGGGCTCGGCAGGCAGCGCGACAATGGCGCCCCACGGCCTTTCCAGCGTTGCGGAATAGTCGGACACCTCCAAAAACCTCGCGGTTTGAGGCGGTTTGCGGTGTGATGGCGCTGGCGACGGATGAGGTGCCTCGATGCGCGGTCAGCCCGGGTTCTTCGACGTCGACGCGCGCCTGAAGAATCTCTCGGCTAAGGGCGACGCGCTGGAGCAGTTCGCCACCATCGTCGACTTCGAGCTATTCAGGCCCGACCTCGCTCGCGCAGTGCCGCGCTCGGACGGGTCGAAGGGCGGCCGCCCTCCCTTCGATCTCGTGTTCATGTTCAAGGTGCCGGTCCTGCAGGCGAGCCACTCGCTCTCGGACGAGCGTGACCCAAGTTCCTGATCAAGGACCGGCTCTCGTTCAGGCGCTTCCTCGGGCTCGGGCTGTCCGACTCGGTGCCGGACGCCAACACGATCCGGACCTTCCGCGAGGCGTTGAGCCGGGTGCAGATCGAGGGCAAGCCTGCGATCCAGGTGCTGTTGTGCGCCTACGAGGCAGCGTTGCGCGCGGCCGGGTTCCTGGCGATGGGCGGACAGATCATCGACGCGACCGTGGTCGCCGCGCCCAAGCAGCGCAACACCGAGGCCGAGAAGGCGGATCTGAAGGCCGGGTGCGTGCCGGAGGCGTGGAAGGCCAAACCCGCCAAGCTCGCACAGAAGGACCGGGATGCGCGCTGGACGATCAAGTGGTCAAAGACCAAGCCGGCAGAGGACGGGGCCAAGCCTGTGGACACAGCCGTGCCGGCCTTCGGTTACAAGAACCACGTCGGCATCGACCGCCGCCACGGGCTGATCCGCACCTGGACCGCCACCGACGCGGCCCGCCACGACGGAGCGCACCTGCCAAGCCTGCTGTCGAAGGCCAACACTGCCAGCGACGTCTGGGCCGATACCGCCTACCGCTCGAAACAGAACGAGGCGCATCTGTCGGGCCGCGGCTTTCGATCCCGCATCCACCGCAAGAAGCCGCCGGGCAAGCCGATGCCGAGGAACATCGCCCTCGCCAACGGCGAGAAGTCGAAAGTCCGCGCGGCGGTCGAGCACGTCTTCGGCCATCAGAAGGGACCGATGGGACTCATCGTGCGTACCATCGGCTTGGTTCGGGCCACGGTGAAGATCGGGCTGGCAACCTCGCCTACAACATGAACCGTGCGGTCTGGCTCACCGGGTCCGGGGGGAGGACGGCCTGGGGACTGGAAACGGACTCCACTCGGACTGGGCCGCACCGCTCAAGCTGCCTATATCCGATCATCCGAAAGTCAGACCCGCGATTTCCAGCTCAATCCGCCGCCATCAGCCAGCTAATTCGAGGTGTCCGGTCGCGCCGCCTTGCCCGGCAGGCGGCGATTCGCGAGATGCCTCCGGCATCTCGTCCCTCGGCGAGTAGACAAATATGAATATCAAATTTACGTAGCAATTAGTACCAAATTTTGTTGCGATGATTGCAGTATGTACAAATTAATACAAAATATTTGTACGCTTCCGGCCGGAAAATCGGCTCTGTGCCGCAATCTTGCCTCAATCCACGGCGAAACAGACCTCCTGCCCAGCTCAAGAATAAATCAGTATTGAATGCGATTTTATTATCGCAATAATAAAGACTAGGCGAAAGGAACTCCGATGGCCGGCAGATTTGAGCGATTGTCGAGTGTTTTGACCGCGCGAGAATTGACATCTCGTGCGCCATACGACGCTCGATAGCCGCACCGGCTTGGATCGACTGCAAGACTGCGCCCTCGCGGGCAGGAAACCGTTCGGCAGCGCCGGCGGCCCCTGAACGACCCGTCAAAGCAAATCGAGACCATCCCGACCCGGACGACATCCGTCGTCCGGGGCCGAGGAGCGCTGCAACTCACGGGAGGCCCGCGTGCGCCCCGTGCGACATTTCCTGAAACATATCGAAGATTAGGTGCAATGAGAGCTCATCACGGACACAGGACCTATTCCAATACAACTACGCCTACGACTACCAATACGGCAACGACCGCCGACACCAGTTCGAGCACGGAGACAACGAACACCGCCGCTGCGAGCACCACGGCTCCAGTGACATCGGGGACCAGCACTGCTTCGAGCCTTCATAATCTTTACGTGTCAACGAGCGGGAACGACGCCAATTCGGGCACGGCGGACGCGCCTTTCCGGACGATACAGGCGGCCGCGGACGCGGCGACCCCCGGCACGACGGTGCATGTGGCCCCCGGGACCTATGCCGAAGCGATCCACAGCCGTACGGATGGAACGGCGGCAGCCCCGATTGTCTACGTCTCCGATGTTCCCGGAGGGGCGGTGATCAAGCCGTCTGGGGAGACCTCGGTCCTGTGGTGGGACGACGGCGCCTACGTCACCATCAAGGGCTTCGACATCGACGGCAGCGCCAGCCCCTCAGTCCGCAATGGCATTTACCTCAGCGGCGCGCATTCGAGCGCAGTCAGCAACGAGGTGCACCACATCAATCAAGTCGGTGTGGACGACAGCCAGGGCGGCGGCGGCATCATCCTGGGCGGCGGCTACTACGGCCACACCGACCAGAATGCCATCGGCAACAGCGTCCACGACATCGGCGGCGCCACGTTCTTCCAGGGCATCTATCACCAGGATACGGGCTCCGTGGTGAACAACGTGGTCTACAACGTCGCCGGCATGGGCATCTCGCTGTGGCACGACGTCCACGATGTCACGATCGCCAACAACACCGTCTACGACAATGGTTACGGGATCGGCTTCGGGGCGGGGGACTGGTACGGAACCTCGACGCCTGCCAACAACATCCGGGTGGTCGACAACATCGCCTACGCCAACGAGATCGGCATTGGCGACATGGGCAGCGTGGGGACGCAGAACGTCGTCGACCACAACATGGCTGTCGGCAACGGGACCAACTACAATCTGCAGTCCGGCATGGCACACACCAATGACATCACCGGCGACCCACACTTCATGAACTACTCAGCCGACAACGTCCACCTCGCGGCGGGCTCCCCCGCCATCAACACCGGCATCGCCGCCGGCGTTACCGTGGACATGGATGGCGTCGCCCGCGGCGTCGCCCCGGACCTCGGCGCATACGAGTGGCACATATAGCCTGAGATTCCGATTAAGGCGTGCGAGAGCCGATCTAGCTCTCGCGCGCGAAACTCGGGCGACACCATGATCCACCCCGTTTGAACTAGTGCACAGACGGGGACGAACGCACCACGTGCTCGGTGTCCAACTCGCTGTGAACACGAGCGAAAGCTCACTCAGCACTGTACGTTTTGATGGTGTCAGGGCACTAGTTCATCACCGAGCTTAATACCGCTGGCAATTTCGATTTTGTCGGCTCCCTCGCAGCCGAAGCGCCGAGTTGAAGCGCTTGGATGAAGGGCACCGGGTGGGGTCTTCGCAAGCTCGGTAATCGCTTCGGCAATCCTGAAGCGAATTCGCCAGCGGAATCAAACTCGGCGATGAGCCATTGAAGTGGCTCGGCGCCGGGTTTGATATCGTGACATGCTCGGGTTTCGAGGGCCCGCTTCCTCCCTTTAAAGCGCGTGTTGAACGCGATCGTTCAAGATCTGCAAGGTGGCAGCAGTTCGGGTTTGGGCTGTTCAGCTATGCGCCGCTTCTGTTGAAAAACTCAGCTGTTGCGGCGATAATTTTGCGGTGATTCACTTGCGCTCAACGACGTGAGTCGAAGCAGATGATGGGTCCACGGCAACGAGATTAGGGTGCTCTATCCCACGGGTTCTCGCTCGATACCCACGTCCAGCCGACCAACTGCTTTGGTGGCATTCAAAAAAGCCTGCCCGCCACTGTGAGCACGATCCGCGCGGGCCAGCCGCTTGGAACAGCCATCGAGCTGTGGTGGCAGGACGAAGCCCGCGTCGGCCAGAAGAACACCCCGCCGCGCCGCTTGCACCCGTCATGGCAGCCGCCCGTCGGCACCCAAGGATCAACGCACGGCCTACGCCGACATCTTCGGGGCGATCCATCCCAAGAAAGGCAAGGGCGCCGGCCTCGTCTTGCCCCGCTGCGATAGCGGGGCGATGAGCCTGCACTTGGCCGAGATCAGCCGCAGCGTCGCGCCGCGCGCCCATGCTGTGCTGACCCTCGACGGCGCCGGCTGGCACGGCGCCCACCACCTCGTCGTGCCCGACAACATCACCTTGCTGCCGCTGCCACCCTGTGCGCCCGAGCTCAATCCAGTGGTGGCGGTCTGGCAGTTCCTGCGCCGAACCGGCTCGGCAGCTGGATCTACGCCTCCTACAACGGCATTGTCGATCGCTGCTGCGAGGCCTGGAACCGCCTCATCAACCAGTCCTGGAAGATCATGCCCATCGGTCTGCACGATTGGGCCTATCGGTTGATCAACACCGATTGGTATGGGAGCATAGTCCATAAGATCTAAGTCACAATGCTTATTTATCGGAAATAAGATAGGGATATAAACTGCCGCTCATGTCTGACTTAAACACTCCCCGAGCAAATTCGAGCCGGCAAAAAGCTCTCATATCCGCCCTTGCTTGGCGAGATAAGATCCTCAAAAGCCTCGCCAGCAACGGACTCGGTGGAACAATCCGTGTTGCGCTCCTGAAACTTATTAATGATTGGCGAAAGCACCGATGGCGTCGCGCAGGAGAGATTTTTGATAGGTCTCACAATATAAATACCGAAGAAATAATTCCAGTTTCGGAGTTGGCGGCGGGCTCCTCCGATACAAACCAGAGCCTGTGGTACGAGCCCGCGCCTGTAGATGCTCTACAGGTAGCCTTGCGGCGAATTAGAAACGACTATAGCAGACATGTATTTATCGATCTTGGATCGGGAATGGGTCGCTGCGCTCTGATCGCGTCAGATTTCAATTTCAGGAAAATAATAGGCGTCGAATTTGCAGAAAATTTGCATTCACAAGCGATCAAGAATCGTGAGAGTTACCACTCTAAACAACAAAAATGCGCAGACGTTGATTTTTTGCTTGCGGATGTCAGGAGCTTTAATTTTCCATGTCATGATCTGGTAGTTTGTATTTTTGATGCATTTAAATCGGAACTTCTTAAAGAGGTGCTTAGCAATCTAAGAAACGCATACTATTCTTCAGGAAAAAGCATACATCTAATCTACGTAAATCCAACTGTAAGAAATAGATCAATCGAACTAATGGAAAGTTCTGGATTTTTGCGCAAGAGGAATCCTTTTAACCTGCTAGATAAAGCTAAGCTTTATTTCGCATGCCCTCTCCCCGTCGTCGTCTATGAAGCTGTGGAACAGCGTACTCGCGTGTAATGATGTCTGGCTAATTGTCTTGACTGCATCTCAAGCAGCTCTGGAGGCACTGCGCTGTCAATTTTCATAATGCCCTCAGCAGTACGATTTCCGCTTTGGTGGGAACGAGGAGCACACGCATCATCTGGGGACAGTCCCTTCGGGACGCTGCTCCTTGGTCGTTCCAATATGATGCGGTCTCACGGAACGTTCTACGGCCTGTTAGCTCTTGAGCCAGTCCAGAGCGGCTGCGAGCGAGAGAACGCCCATGAAGCTTGAAGCTGTCTTCTCGTAGCGGGTTGCGATGGCA
>NZ_JBAWTG010000067.1:0-26090 GCF_037106235.1 Methylobacterium nigriterrae
GGCTGGGCGCGCGCTGCTGGCGGCCGGCACCATCTCGGTGGCAGAGATCGCCCGGCGCCTCGGGATCTCGCGCTACACCTTCTACAGCTACTTTCCGCGCGCGCGGGCGAGCAGCCAGCGCGGTCAGGGGTGAGGGCGATGCCGATCCGGCGCGAGCACCGCTTCTTCTACCCGATCGACTGGCCCCAGCTCTCGGCCGTGATCCGGTTCCGCAGGGCAGGGGGCTGCTGCGAGGGCTGCGGTCGCCCGCACGGGCAGCGCATCTACTGCCTCGACGATGGTCGCTGGTGGGACGCGTCCGTGGGCGCTTGGCGCGACGGGGAGGGGAGACCGTCCAAGGTCCTGCCGAGCGTCGAGGAGTTGGCCGGCGCCCGAACGACCCGCGTGGTCCTCGCCACCGCTCATCGCGATCACGACACCGCCAACAACACGGACGCGAACCTCGCTGCCTTCTGCCAGAGATGTCACATGAACCACGATCGGCCTGAACATCGGCGGCGGCGGTGGGCCACGCTGTTCCGGAGGAGGGCAATGGGTGACCTGTTCCGGGGGCCGTACGTCTGACAGCAAGCTCATCGTGCAAAGCTTGAGCGAGCTATTCACGTGGCGCGGATACGCGGGCCGCACCTCCTGACGAGCCCAGCGAAACGTGCGGAGGTCCGCTGGAGCATCCTGAGCAGCGCGGCCTAATACTTCTGAGGTACGGTCTTGTACTTTGTACGCAGCCGTACGGGAACTAAAGCTGGACAGTTAACGGAGCCAGACCTATACGGTTGACGTCTCTGATTTGCCGGCAATACTCAAAGCACAAATCAGATGGTCTAAAGACAGCTTTCCCGTATCAGCCAAACAGGAAAAGCAATGGCGCTGTACTTCTTTGACTTCCATGATCACGACAACTCGTTCACCGATGACGAGGCGGCGGAGTTCGCGGACATCAAGGCTGTCTCAGAGGAAGCGTTGCGCGCGCTGTGCGAGATCGTGGCTGATCAACCGCACCGATACGCTGACCAGATGCCTCGGATGACGGTTCGCGACGGCACCGGCAAAGCCGTATTGGCCGTGACGCTAACTGCATCGACCACATGGCTTAAGGACGAGACGCCCGCCGGTATCGCGGCCTGACGGCCTCGCGCACTCACACGGCCGCACTCACCGAGACAGCAGCCACGGCGGAGCGGTTGCTCCACTCCGTCGTCAGCGTTTTCTGCAGACTGCGTGCGGTCGGCCCAGCGCGTCTCCGGCTGAGATGCAGATAGGCCGGGTCGAATTCGGCAAAGATTTGCAGCCGCGCGAGATCTGGCACGTGCAGGATGGGCCGGCCGAAGGTGATTAGCTGGCTCGCGCGCAGGGATTGCAGAACTCGATTGAGGTGCACGAACGAGATCCCGGCCGTGTCGGCCAGATCAACCTGCGACAGGCCCAGGTCAATGCTGTTCTCGCGCACCTGACCCACAACCTCCATCCGCGCGAACAGCTCACAGAAAAGGTGAGCGACTCGCTTTTCCGCTGGGCGGCTATCGTTGACGAGCCATTCGCGGGCAATGCTCAACTCTGTCAGCGTCAGCCAGGCGAGTGCGCGAGCGATGCCGGGGTGATCGTCAGCCAGGCTCTGGAGCGCCGAGCGGGGGATCTCGGCCACGTTGCAGGCTGTGAGGGTGCAGAGCCGCCAGTCCGACGGGCAGAGCGGGGACGTGTGTACGTCCGAGAGGTCGCCCGGCACAAGGTAGGAGACGATCCTGCGCGTTCCGCTAGGCAGGGTCTTATACCGGCAGGCGATGCCAGTCTGAACAAGATGCACGACATCGAATGGTCGAGCCGAAATGAGTTCTTGTCGGGCAGCGACGGATTTTGAGCCAACGATGACCCGCAGCAACGCGGCCTGCTCATCTTCTGAGAGCCGGGCGACATCTGAGAGCCTAAGGAGCAGCGGATTACTCATGGGCGTCGAATGTGTACAAATTGCTACGATAAGCAATCCTCCTTGTTCAACAATTCGGCACTTTGCACTTAATCTAGGTTACTCACTTTGGGGTATGTCGGTCATAAGATGTGAACGCGGCAGACAGCCTGACTTGTCCTTCCTGGGTTCAGACCTGGGCGGGGGGCGGACCGCGTGCGGCCACCTTGCGCAATTCGTACGTTTCTGAGCAGGAACCGTCGAACCGTCGCCCGTTTCACAAACATGCGCTGTTTCGGATCAGAAAGAACTACGAGCTTGCGAAAGATTCTCGTGCATGCTTGCGCTATCTTCTTGGCCGAGCTGAACATCAACTATGTACACGCTCAAGACATTGTACCAAGCTGCGGCGAATGCAGGAAAATTTGCAAGGAAGCACGTCTTAAGGTTAAGGTTTTCTGCTGCAAGGCCAACGGAGGCACGCACGATGGCCTGTATACTTGTATGAGCCTAAAGGACAATACGAGTTACGCTCTTTGCCTCAAAGGAGGAGAGCAAGACGAGATAACTTGCTGGAACGAATGCGAGGCGACGGTGTGTAGGTGAGCCTGTCCGAGAGGCCGGCACCAAAACCGCGCCAACGGCCGTCGTCCGGGTTTACGCAGCTTCGAGGCATGGTCCTGCATGACTGGGGTGCAGGTGTCGCTGTCCGCCCAACCGTAGCTCGCGCTGATCGTTCCGGCCACGCTGATTTATGCTGGGTGGCGGGAGGGTAACGCCGCGTTCGATCAGCGGCTGTCACCCACCCCCCGGTCCTCCTAACGGCTCAGCCTTCGCCGGAGAGGCCGTTAACCCACCTCCTGTAAGTGCGGGCTCAGGTCTGTCCTGCAACAAGCCATTCTCGTGATCGGCGCTCCCAAGCTACCGGATCTCGCCACCCTCGTGGTGGACGATAGCCTCTACATCCGTCGCATCCTGCGCGACATGCTCCTGCGGGTCGGCATCCGGCGCGTGCTGGAGGCGCCGGATGGGGCAGAAGCACTGGGCGTACTGGCCGAGAGCAAGCCGGACCTCGTCATCCTGGACTGGGATCTCGCGATCCTCTCAGGCGAGGAGTTCATCCGCCTCACGCGCGACTTCTCCACCTCGCCCTGCCCAACCGTGCCGCTCATCCTGATGTTGGCCCAGCCGCGCAAGGATCGGGTCGAGCGCGCCGTGCGGCTGGGCGTCAACGAGGTCATCGCAAAGCCGTTCTCGCCCAAGACGCTATGGTCGCGCTTGGATGAAGTAATCAACCGACCCCGGCCTTACACGCAGGTCAAGAGCCTGCTCATCCCGCAGGCGCGCAAGCCCAGCAATGCTCTTGCCGCGTAAGGGATCTCAGTTGGTCGCCAGCCGCTCAAAGATCGCATTGGCCGCCAGAAAAATCAGGGCTGCGAGCACTCCAAAAATCAGCGCGACGAGAATGGGTTGGCGCAGCATGGCAGGCCACCTTGGCCAGGGCGGCCGACGAGGCCGCTAACAAATGGTGAAGGGCACCGCCCGGCGGCCGTGGCAGGATCGGTTTTCCAAAGCGATTTGCAGGGGGCTGCGATGCTGACGGAGTTGCTGAAAAGCGGCTGGCTGCAGGGCCTACCGTATCGTCTGGGGCTGCTGGCCTTGCCAGAGAGTACCTCGGAGCCGTTGCAAGACGTCGATCCGATCCGCCGAGCGGCTGCCGACGGCAAGCAGCACCCAACGACCCGTGATTTCATCCTGATGGCTCAGGCAGCACGGCGCGCCGCTTCGTATCGGTAGCCCTTGTCCGGAGCATGGGCGGCCGAGGTCGCAGGATAGGGCAAACCACTGCGTTCCGGAGGGGAAATCTGCGCCCACATTAGTCCCACGGACCCCCAGAGTGCCATCGCGGCTCTGAATGGCCAAGTGCTCGACCTCCAGGCAGAACGCGACGCATGGCAGGCACAGGCGACGTGTCTCTCGGCTCGGGTCCGGCTGGTCGGGTGAGGATGACGCAGGACGCGCTCTACAACGCAATTGCACCTCGGCTGGCAAACCGCTGCGCTTACGGCTTCGGGCAGGGCCAAGCGTCTGTCAGAGCGGAGCGCACCAGAGCATCTGGCCTCTCCCCCTTCGGTGCGGGCCTCCTCGCCTGAAGCCGCCCACAAACCGCTTCTCTCATCTGCTCGGGTCGGATCTTTCCTGGCGGGCAGAATGAGGTGGGATTTGATCCTACCTGTGCCGATTGGCTGATCACGCGAGTGATGTAAGCCGTGCCCGAGATGAACTCGTCACTGTCGGATGCGACTGCACAGAAGCGCCGAAGGCCGGTCGCATCGGTGATCTGGGCATAGGCTGCGCTCGGCACACTGATGACACCACAGAACAAAACAACGCGCAGCATCAACCGGCCCTCCGGAATGGCCACCAGCCACGGCGTGCCACAGGCGTTTCAACATTCCCGGCTGGAACAGGGGTGTCACACCTTAGGTCATCACGCCGTAATCCAAATGTATACCCGCCGATATCTTCGGATCGACGAGACCATGATTTTCAGGGCTCTCCGAGAAGCCCATCAAGACGGTCGGGCGATCAAAAGAGCCCTCAGCGAGATGCTGCAGCCAGTATGCATTCCCGACAGCATCAGGCGCCCGGCCGAGGACGTTGGCATACAACGCTGTCACGAAGGCCTGATTTGACGTGCTCGCACCATAAAGCTGCGTGAACTCAGGCGAAGCGATGAAGTTGGCTGCCGTGTCGTGGAGGCTGACGCCATGGTCCAGACGGTTCACGTGCCAAGAGAGGCCAGACGTATCAGGTGTGCGGTGTAGGGCTGCTTGATAGAGCCTATATGCCTGACCAGCGTTGCCTTGCAGGTCAAAGGCGACCTCGCCGTCTGAGAACACCAGCCGCTGAACGTTGACGAGCGTGTCGCTTCCGTCACGACCGGCAACGGTGTCAGCAGCAACAATGCCGCCGCCCCCAGCGGAGATGCTGTATGACGACCGAGCGCCACTAAGGATATATGTATTTATTCCTCCACTGCCATCAATGTAATTGTTTGCCGAATTTCCGTTTATGACGTCGTTACCAGTACCCCCAACGGCATTTTCGATGATCGTGCCATTGGCAATCTTCATGAACGACAAACTGCTGCCGTCCAGTCGAGCGGCGCCGCCGATGCCTGGAGTAAGTGAGATGCGCATCGGCGCGCTCATGTTAGATGTGCCGAGCGCGTCGCCTCCGCCGACGTCATAAATTGAGTGGCCGGCACCGTCGTCTACGAAATTGTAGTAGGTGTCGCCCGCCCCTGTGTTGGGGTTGGCGCCATAGATCGATTGCAGAGCAGCAATGTCGATGACGCCGGGAGTGGCGAGGTAACCTTTCGCGATCGTCGCACCGGCTGGCGTTCCGTAGCTCATGGCCGTGAAGTACGGCTGGTCGAAAGCCGCGATGCCGGCCTGAGTGAATGTTGGATGGCCGGTGCCACCGTTATCAAAAGGATGCTTCAGGCCAAGCGTGTGGCCGACTTCATGCAGGATAGTCGCGAACACCTGTGAGCCAGGATCATGCGCAGCGAGCGCCTGAGCACTGAAGTCCGCGTTGAACCATATGTCACCATCGGCCTTCGGGTAATCGGTTCGCGAGAGGCCATAGCTGGCCAGAAGGTTGTTGGTGAGGTTGGTGTTCGGGAAAAAACCTACCGCCTCAACGTTCAGGCCGCGCAAGATGGTGCTGTCGCCAAGTGTGAACGACATGTCGGCCGGAGCGTTTCTCACGTCGCTGGAATGCCCCAGGTAGACGAAGTGGATGTTGGCGACAGCCTCGATTGTGGCCAGAGCAGGCGCGATCACAGAAGCAACGAATGCCGGATCAGCCCATGAGTAGAACGGGTTGTCGGCCACATCCCACGTGATTGTCCTCGAAGCATCGAGTTGCCAGTAGGAACCGTTAGTGAGAGCGTCGATGTTTGTTCCGGTCAGGGGCCGCAGAGTTGTTGACGGGACAGCCATCGCGATTGCACTCTCTTAAGGCGCGCAGCCATTCCGCCTCGCCAATTCTGTGTGTCGACCGAAGCACGGCTTTTGGTCAACCTCGCCAGTCCGTTTTCCTACCTTAATTGAGCGGCGCTAGCGATCCTCAGGCTTGAGCGATTGCAGGCATTCGCGATCAGGGCGTCACTCAGAACCGCGAGATAACATGCGTAGTTTGCCGCACGCACAAGGCTACGTCCCCTCTGGCGACTTCGCGCGGCTGTGGCAGGCTGATGATCCCTTGCGTAAGCAAACCTCCGGCGCTGCCTTAAGGCGGCGCCTTTTTGTGCGGCGGCTCTGAGGCGGACGGGGTTCTGGGGGCCGGTGAGCCAAGCTCCCCCTCCGGCCCTCCAGAATGGCCCTCAGGCATCCTGACACCCCCAACGCGAGGGCCTCAGCAAAACAACCGCCAGTGTGGTTTGCGGTTCACTGTACGCGGGAGAGAAAGGAAGTTAACAAGGGCTTACTAAATCAGCCGCGGGGGCGGGCGATGCAGGAAGCCGGGACCTACAACATCTTCCAGCGCACACGACAGCCGTCCCTGCGCTGCGCGGTGCTCCAGAGCCGGCCCGTTCCTGCTTTCATCCAGGGAGAGACCTGGGAGTTCGCCGGCACCACCGCCGATGAAGCAGGCATGCCGCTGGGCTTCCAGTCGGAGGCGGCCGATGAGGCGACGCGGCTCGCCGGCTACTACCTGTTTCAGAGCCTGCCCGCGGGCGTCATTGCCCTGCGTGAGGGCTGGCCACCGCCGCTTGCTCGATCTCTGACCTGTTCTGACGGCATCGGCGTGTAGGGCTGTGGGGCATGATCACAGCAGGTACGCCGTAGAGCCGGCTCACCGGCTCCGCCACGATGGTGAACTCGCTCGTCCACGGGATCTGCCGGATCATGCCGAGGACGCGCCCGAGCCTGTCCTCCAGGCGCCACGTGCCGCCGGCCGATTGGACCGACCCGACCGGGGTGACCACCACGTCCATGGTCACGCCTCCGAACACACGACAGTCAGTCCTTCAGGTTGTGATCGAGTTCGCAGACGCTGCCCGTGTGCTGCTCGATGGCCGCCAAGGCGGCGTCGAGGGAGGCGTGATGGGCGGGCATGCCGTAGAGCGGGCTCTCCGGCTCCGCCACGATGGTGAACGTGTCCGTCCCGGCGGTTTTCCGGATTGCGCCGAGGGGCGCCCCGCGCCGGTCGGTGAGCGACCACGTGTCCCCGTCGCTCACGGGCGTAACAACCACGTCCATGCCCGCCCTCGAACGCACGATAACAAATCGTCTGGCGTTCGGACCGGGGCGTCAAGCGGCGGCAAACGGCTCCTCGGAGCGCGGCGGCGCGACCGCCCGCGTCCGGGGGCAGAGCCCCTGCGCCCCCATCAGCATTCCATGGCGCGTTGACATCCAGTGCCTAGAGCTCACTGAAGCGTAAGCTGGAGACCTAGGTCAAGCGCACGCCACCGGAGGGTATCTGGGGCAGCAGCAAGTACTGCTCCGCGCCAGAATGTGGCGAGAATATGTCGCAGAACTATTGAAAAGAAAATGAATGAGCCTGCGATAGGTCGGCAGCGCACTGGGGCCAGGAAGACCCTGCCGGTGGAATGTTCACATCATGTGAACTCTGAAAAATTTGCGAAAGAGGCACACGAAGACGCAGAGACGTCTTGACGTCGCGATTCGAACAATGCTACAAGCTTAACGCTGCCGCTCTTGCGGACGCAAACGAGCGGGACTCGCCAGTTAGCAGCTGGCGGCCCGCTCGTCGCTAAACAGATGATCGGGGCATCTTTCCCTGACCCGGTCATTTTTGGATCACCAACCATCACGAAGGTGCCCACGCCGTCTGTGCGGCTATCTGCTTTATATACTCCCTGGCCATAGACGTCAATACATCACGCTGAAAGCATGATGTACTGGCAGCGCTATGGAATCTGCGGGGGTATAAACCAGATCGCATCCGGCTTGCGTGAGCACTCTAGGATCTAGAATGACTCATATGACCAGCCAAAACATTAAGCAATCTTTTACAACGCGCGATGCAACCCGGTTTTACCATCCCGCCGAGCTTCGTGATCTCGATTGGGCAGCCGCGTACGCGCGTCGCTGCAAGGCCTCAATCCGCCTGTATGGCAAGCGCCACGGCGTTGCCTGGCTCGTCCGTGGGCGAACCGTTGTGAGCGCGCCCGCCTTGCAAATGCTGCTGTCGGGCGACCATGCCGCACTCGAGCACTGGCGCCGTGGCGACGTCGCTCACCCGGACGTGCGCACCTACTATGAGCGCCTGAACATCGCCCTTCCCGCCACCGCAGCGACGGCAGGGTAAGCAGCCATGGAACAGAGCTTCTCAAGCCGCGAGGGCAACTTCGCGGAGGACTTTGACGCGCCTGAAGTGGAGGTAATCACTCTCGATTTTGCCGACGTCCCGCCTCCTCAGATGCATGCGCAGGCGCGAGCCAGTGAGTACGTCTTGACCAAGGATGCACAGCGGGCCGTCGAGGGCCGGGAGACCGAGATCCTTGATGGCCTCGGCATTGATTGGCGGAAGCGCCCGCACACCGATTGCCCCTATCCTGATCACGGCGGCAAGAAGGATTGGCGCTGGGATCCTCGCAAGCAGAAAGCCTTTTGCACCTGCGCCAAGGCGCACTCAATCTTCGACGTGCTCGCCAAGATCAGGGGCTGCGACTTCGACGCCGCCAAAATCCAATGTGTCGAGATGCTCAGCCGGACGGACCTGATCAAAGCCAAGGGTGCAAACGGTAGCAAGGCGCCCAGCAAGAGCGATCCGGACAGCCTGCTTAATCCGCCGGACGAATGGCGAGATGACAGCCTGCCGCGTGCTTACCTCGCGCACCGCCTGAAGGTCGAGCCTGGGGCCGTGCCGATGCCCGCAACCCGAGCCGTCGGCATAACCGCGCACGCCTACTACGACGCGCCGGCTGGCAAAGAGAAGCCCAAGCATGTTGGGGATTATCCCTGTGCAGTCTTCCAGAGCGTAGGCGAGGGCCAGCGTCGGCACGCACATCGCATCTACCTCGCGCCTCGCGGGGCTGGGAAGGCCGATCTCGGCTTACGAGCTGATGGCGAAGCCCGCGATCCGAAGAAGAGCGCCAGGGTTCCGGAGCCTGCCCCGGGCTTCACCCGAGAGAGCATCTCGGGTCTATGTGTGGTGTGGGGCGACACCGTTGCGGCGCCGCACTGGATCCTCGCGGAAGGCATCGAAACCTCGGCGGCCATCGCCCTTGCCTTCAAAGAGGAAATCGAGCGCGCCGAGATCGTGATTGCGTCCGCGATCAGCGCGAACGGCGTCGCGGCGTTCACACCGTGGGGCGCCACCAAGTGCGTAACCGTTGCAGCCGATCGTGACGAGGCCGGCAAAAACGGTGGCCTCGGCAGCCGGGCGGGTGAGACCGCTGCGCGCGAACTGGGCATTCGCGTGAACGAGCGTGTTGCGGTCGCTATCGCGATGCCGGGTGAAGCGAACACCAAGATCGACTGGCTCGACATCTTCCTAAAGCACGGCCCCGAGGCGGTGCGCACCGGCATCCTGGCGGCCGAGCCCTTCACTGCAACCGCCGCAGAGGTGAGCGAGGGGCGTGAGAAGGTCGAGGCTGCTCGTGCCCTCCAGCAGGTCAGGCGGGATTACCCGCTCCCGACCGGAGGTGGGGTGCGGCTCGACTATGAGGCCATAAAGGGCGGCGCAATCCACCTGTGCAAGTACGTGAAGGTGAATGACGAGGGCGGAGAGCGCTTCGTTCCGGTATCCGCCGCATCGCCGGTCGGCATTACCGCCCGTCTGCTCTTCGTCGACGATGGCGATACGTATGGGCTCCGCATCGTTGTGCAGGACATGAACGGCCACCGCCGGCCGATTGATGTCTCTCGCTCGGCATTCGCGAAAATGGGCGCATCTGAAACGCGGGCCATGCTTCTGGGGGCCGGCATGCGCTCGTTTGCACCCGACGGTGAGATGCTGGTCATCGGGGCGATGAAGGCGGCCGAGCCGACGAACGAGATCGCGGTCGTGTCCAAGCCCGGCTGGCACACTCTGGCTGGGGTCGAAGACCGCATCTTCGTCTGTCCCGACGGGCAGGTCATCGGCGCGCCGGACGGGCAGCAGCCGGAGCTGTCCGTTAATGCGCAAATCAGCCCGGTTATCGCCCGGGGTGGCACCCTGCAGGGCTGGCAAGCGGCCGTTGCCGTGGCAGTCCTGGTCCCCGGCTGTGAGCATTGGGTGATCGGCGCCGCCGCGGGGTTTGCGGGCTGCCTCATCTCCCTCACGGGGCTCGACACCTGCGGGATCAACTTCTCCGGCCTGACCACGAGCGGCAAGACGACTGCGCAGCGTCTCGGCGTCTCGGCGTGGTCGAAGGCCGCGAGCGACCACCCCGACAGCCTCCTGAAGACGGCGCGGGCCACCGTAAACGGCACCGAGTTGATGGCGTCCCGCTCGACCGGGACCATCCTCGCGATGGATGAGCTGGCGCACGTCAACGGCAAGGAGGTGGGCAAGATCGTCTACGGCCTCGCCAGCGGTACCGGCAAAACCCGCATGTCGGAGAACGCCACGCAGAAGCGCGGCTACAACTGGGCCACGCACGTGGTCCTGTCTTCCGAGAAGTCGCTGGAGGAAAAGATCACGGGCGACGGCGGGGAGTTCACGCCCGGCATGGCTGTTCGCATCCCGGATATCGACGTCACGGGCGTGAACCGCGACGTGGATCGGGAAACCCTCGAAAAGATTGATGCCGTGCGTCGCAACTACGGGCACGCCGGTCCCGCCTTTGTTCAGGCGTTGGTCGCGGAGGGGCTGCACCGCGATCCAGAACAGATCCGCGCCGGCGTGCGTCTCTACCAGGACACTCTCGCGGGGACGGACGCGGGCAGCGCGATGAAACGCGCCGCGGAGCCCTTCGCGATCCTGATGGTCGCCGGGGAGATGGCGCGGGAGTTCGGCCTTCTGCCGCGAGAGACCAACATCGGGGGCGCGATCCGTTGGGCTTGGCGGCGGTTTCAGAAGAGCTCGGATGCCGTGGCGCTCGACCCGAAGGCGCAGGTAGTTGCCAGCATCAGGGCGTGGATCGCGGAGCGTTGGGGCTCGTCCATTCATCCGACGGTGTCCGATGAGGCATCGAGGGTGCCCTTTAGGGATGCGGTCGGCTGGTACGACGGCAAGGCGGTCTACATTCCGGCACACCGGATCATGGAGGCAAGCGGGAACGTCCTGAAGGAGACGGAGGTCGCCAGGGCTCTCAACGAGATGGGCTTCATCGTGGCCCAGAAGGACAGGGAGCACCTCTCCGTCGGCTACATCCCGGGGATCAGGCAGAAACTGAAGGCTTACGCCCTCTGCCGCACCGAGTTCGGTCGGGGGTGAGGCAGATGGACCTGTCAGCTCTTTTTGCCCGGGGAGTCGCGGCGCTTGAGGCGCCGGAGCCTGAATTTCCCGGCATTTCCCTTCTCCCGGAACCGGACCGGGAAAGACAACCAATTGATTATAAAGAGATTTCCCGAACTTCCCGGACTTCCCGGCTGGAGAATGCCAACCACGACCCGATCGTTCAAAATGGCGATCGGATCCACGCTTGGGTACACGCGAGCCCAATTGGGACCGCGCGTAGTGGCACGCCTTCAAGGAACCGGGAAAAACGGGAAATCCGGGAAAAGCCCTCAGGATCAGATACTTCCATTTCCCGGCTTCCTTTTTCTAACCGGGAAATGTCGGGAAATGGGGCGGGCACTCCGGCCTTGCCGGCCATTCTCCAAGCTGCCCTCGCCGTCGACGCCGACCTGCAGGCACTCTTCGACGAGCGGGCCGGCATCCTCGAATACGATGGGGGCCTCTCCCGCGCGGAGGCTGAAGCCCGCGCCGCCGCCGAGATCCGGCCCCGCATCCAGGCTCTCAAGCGGCAACTCGCACCCCTGCCGAGCGGATCAGGCTTGGAGCTCTGGCGCGCGGGAATGGCCCGGCTCTCTCCGCATCAGCGACCATGCCCCGGCTACCGCGCGGGCGAGTGGATCGACGTTCACGAGAACGCCCTCGCCTTTCTCGACACCTTCAGCGAGGAGGCAGAGAGGTTGGGCTGGACGACGGCCGAGCTGTTCGGGGTTCATCCGTCCCTCGGCACCACACGGGTCGACCATTGCGGCGCTCTAGTCCTCAGCGTCGGCGGTCGCGTCCGTCTCCTTACGGCTGACGAAATCCGGTTCGAGCGCCTCACGTACCGTAGGAAGACTGGCCAGCCGCAGGGTGCGCCGATCTGGGAGTTTGTGCCCGAGACGATCGTCAAGCCAGCCGCGCCACTGCGGCTCATTGATATCGACTGCGAGTCCGAACCCCTGTTCTAGCTCGACCAATCGCACCCAACTCCGTCCCGACGGCATCACCAGCACCAATGAGCTCACAGCGGGATCGTGACGGTCTGGCCTGTGCGTGGATCGAGGATCACCATGGCGGCCCCCTGAACTCGTGCGAGCCAGAAGTTCGCGCGGCTAAGCAGGCGAAATCTCGGCAGTTTCACAGCTCTGTTCGGATCTGGTTAGCGCTCCCTTAACCTCTTCGCCCCGACGCTGAGCTGCCTGCCGCGGACTGCCCCCGCAGAAGCGACGGGCTGACCCTGTCAGCTGCCTTGGACATCCGGCCAGCGGGGTCGTGCTGGCGCTCTGCAGCACGGCGGCTCTGCCGGTCGCTAGCACTGCGCCTTATTCCATTCGCCGTTGCAGGTCCAAATTCCTAGGCGGTTCAGAACGTTCGGCGGCACTCTGAATTAACGCCAAATTTCCTGTGCTTTCCTAGTGACTTAGCTTGCCATTGCCTGCCCTGGAGGTGCAATCCTCCAAAGAAGCTTGGGAGTGGGGGCATGCGCTGGGTCTCGGTGGTCGCGCGGATTGCGGCTGTGTCGGTCTCTCTGCAACTGGCTCATGCCGAGGACAGGCTGCCAGCCCCGAGGCCTAAACCCGATCCGCTCAAGTTCATCTACGAGGGTGGCGACGCGGAGAGGCACTGCAAGCCGCTGGCCGAGTGGTACGAGGCAGGAATGAAGGGCAGCGCCCCTGCAACCGCTGCCCCTTGCTCCAAGTGGCTCCAGATCGCCACTGCTCGCTACTGCGCCGACTTCGACACGACACGCACGCCGAGGCTAATCAGGACCTTTCTGAACCTCAGGCGCAACGGCATGTTCGACGGCGCCTTCGATCCGGATGCCCTTCGTCTCACGCTGATCGGCCAGGGCTGCGAGAAGAACACCGACTACGAGCTCAGCAACAGCATCAAGCGCCAGCCGAATGTGAGCCTCGGCTTTGCGCGGCTGATGAATGAGGGCGGCGAGCACAAGATCGCAGCCTTTTATCTGCGCCCGCTCGCTGCAGACGGGAATGCGGTTGCGCAGCACAATCTCGGCGTCCTGCTCTCGACCGGTCGCGGCGGTATCCAGGACTATGACGGCGCTCAGGGCTTCTTCCGGATGGCGGCCAGCAAGGGCTACGCACCCTCGATGTACTCCCTCGCGATCGTCTTCACGAAGGGCGAGGGCGTGAAGCCCGATCCCGTCGAGGCATACAAGTGGCTGGAACTCGCCCACCGCGCCCTCCAGAAGCCCGGAGTGGCTGACGAGCCAGGCCTACGAGAGACGGTCGAGAATGGTCGGGCAAAGCTGAAGGAGGCTTTGCCGTCCCAGGCTGTCGAAGCCGCTATGTGGCGGGCGGATCACTGGCAGGACGAAAGCCCAGGCAAAGCCGCTGCAACGAGGACTCTGTCGGAGTTGAAGAACCTCAATCGCTTCAATGAGCTGTGCCAGCCTTACGCGAACATCGACGCGAACATTCGGCAGGTCGATGAGCTGTTCCAGAAAGAGGCGATAGAGGAAAAAGGCACGCTGGTGGCCTGCATCACGATGATCGAGGCCGGGCGCATGGAGAAGAACTGCACCGACCGGCTGCCGGTCATCAGCGAAATCCTCTTCTACACCAAGGGCTTCGGTCTGGATGAAAAGATCGCCAGCGGCGTACCGGCAGACGGAGCTGTGAAGACGGCCCTGGTTGTAGGCGGCTACTGCACGCCTTTGGCTCCTCAGGAGAAGGAGACCCTCGCCGTGTTCGAGCGGATGCGGAAGGCTTATCAGGAGCGCACGCCGATCAAGCTGGCGAAGGCTGAACCCGCAGATGTGGCTCCTCCACTAAGCTCGCTGTCTGTCACCCTGCCGGCGCCGAATGCATCCGCGGCTGACGCACCGCTGAGTGGCCGGGACTTCCTGGCCAGCTGGCGATCTCGCATCGGGCAGCATGTTACCCTTGGTCCCTGCACCCTGAGCCCTCCGGGGCCGTCCGGCATCCAGTGCACATTCTACAACGGAGCCAAGGAGGTAGGCGTCGTGATGCTGCTTGGCGGGAACAGCATCGATCCCGGCAGCGAGTTCTGGGCGCGCGAGAACTGCGAGAAGCCAACGTCACCGACGACCTGCACCGTGGAGGTCAGCGGCGTGGTGACCGCGACCGAGATGGGCGCCACCCTGACCCAAGGGAAGATCCGGCATGACATCGCGCCTGTTCCGGCGCCAGTGGCTGTGGAACCGACCGTTCCTGCTCCTCCGCCGGTTGAGAAATCCGACGCTGAGCGGCGCCGTGAGATCCTCCCCTTCGTCCGAGCAGCTTCGGACTGCGTTGCTCGAGCTGTTGCCGGTGACGAGAACCGGGCAGCGGCGCTGCAATCGCTCCAATGGGCCTCTTCAAAAACTGGCGGGCAGATTGGTCCCGTGCATCAATGCCTGTTTGCCATCAATGACATGATCACTGCGCACGACCGCATCTACGGCGCTGGGACGGGACAAGCCTTCTACGAAGGCGCCTACCTGAAAGACCTTCCACGCGCCGTGGCAACGAGGCTTGGGCGCTGACTGTGGAGGACGCGAGGTGTGCCCTGGGCCGCTGGGACACACTTGGCTTGATATGCGGCCCCAACGGACGAAAAAAGGACCAAGAAGGGCGAACCACAACGGGCGGAACAACAAGCGGCCCATGTGGTCTCTGTCGGGTGAAGCTACGTGTTCGGGGGAGGGGAGTCGTGGACCATAGCGTTGAACAGCCAGCTGCTGAGTTCAGCGTCATCGTCGGTCCGAATGGAACCCCACAGTTGCACGTCAAGATACGAGATAAAGCCATACCGATCGACATCACGCCGAAGCAGGCCGGCGAATTGGGTCAGGCACTTCTGGCGACGAGTGTGATTTTCGCACCGAACACGCCCCTCCCGCCGGTTGGGTATAAAGTCGAGAAACTCCATTTGCCGGTGGCTGGGTACAGGGCTGGCACAGTCAATAACCACGCGTGGCCAGTTCTGGATGTCGTCTTGCATGGAGGAGCCAATTTCGTGCTGCGATTCGCAGCGGAAAATGCCGATGCTTGCGGCAAAGACTTACAAAAAGTGGCAAGCCTCGCACACCAAAATGCTCAAAGCTCTCATCCGCAACAGACGTGACGGTTTTTTCTCGTCCGGCCGAACGGGAACTAACGAGACTATTTCGGCTACACCAGTCACCACTGAGCGGCGCCCTGGAATCTGCTTCGATATCGGATAAGCCCCGCCCAGTTCCGGCGGGGCATTTTTGCGCCCAGTGGAGAAATCGCCAGGGGCGTTGAACAAGGGCCCTGCCCTCCGGTTGGCCGGATGAGGGCGCGAGCCTTCAGGACATGAAAGTCTCCCCAATTCAGCATCTGAGCAGGCCCCGTCCCTTCCTCCCGAGGGGCGGGGCTTCCTGTTTGGGCGCGTGCCTGGATTGGCTGCGGGGCGAAGCGCCTCATTGCGGGGCGCCGGGCAGGCTCGCCAGTGCAGCTGGGGCCCGGCCGCGCTTCGGTGAGGGGGCACGCCAGAAGCGCGGCCAGGACGCTGACAGGTCGGAACGAAGCGAGTCGTCAACGCGCATTTACGCTCGTTCCGGTCCAACTTACCTTCAAGCTCGCGTGCGGAAGCTGACCATCGAAAGCGCTGGGCTCGCAGGCTGATAGTGCCGGCGGTGCAGAGCTCTGTCGGAACGATCCTGCACCGCCGGCCAGCCAGCGGTTGCCCCCTCAGCTCCCGCCGACTGCATGCCCCCGCAATATGAGGGCGGTGGCCAATCAGAGCCGTTGGGGCGCGCGCAGCATTGCTGTGGGTTAATCGCACCTGCTGTTAGGAGTTGTGCAGCGCCCAGCGTTTGAAGCGGACGGACAGCAGCGGCCGGGCGAGCAGGCTCGATACCCTGCAGGCCGCAGGCACAACGAGCGGCATCACCGAGATGCTCCAAGCTTCCAGAAGGGGCGCGCCGTTGCCGACGCGCCAGTCTTTGGAGGTTGACGCCCGCTCTCTGGGTCAGAGCAGACTGGCAGCTCATACGGCCGAGCTTGCCCCCACACATCCCCCATTTGCAGGAGAGCAGGTCACGACCGCGTGAACGATCTCAGCCGCGGTCGGGCCGCACCCGCGCCCCCTCACGTCCGCCGGGCGTCAGTCACATCCCGGTAAGTGGCCACAGCAAGGGCGGCCGGAGGCTGCTCGCACCCGTGACAGCGCACTCGTCGCGCGACTAAGCGCGAACCTTTTTCGTCGAGGTCTGTTGTCCTTGTGAACCTTCGGGTTCGTTCCTCTAATGATTAACGGGGAGCCGGCCGACACATGTCGACCGGCTCTTCGTTTGTTGCCTGTGCTGTGACGTGCAGCAGAAAGCCCGCCGCGGCGCAAGCCGGGCAGGCTCTCGAACGTGGTGGCGTGGCTCAGCAGCCGTCGTCTTTCTGTCCAAGCTGCTGATTTGCACCCGCATTGTTCATCGCGCCGACCGTGCCGGGCGAGGCGGGCTGCTGGCCGCCAGCGAGGTTCTTGCTTCCCGGATCCGCGTTCCCGGCCTGCTTGCCCTGGCTGTTTGAGTCGTCCTTCTGCCCTGTCATCTGGTTGGCGCCAACGTTGTTCATGGCCCCGACCGTTCCTGGCGACGCCGGTTGTTGGCCGCCAGCAAGGTTCTTGCTCGACCTGTCGACGTCGGAACTCTTGTCGTTCATGGCTTGGTCGTTGGGGCTCTTGCCCTTCGTCGAGCCCGTATTGCAGGGCGCAGCGAGAGTTGAACCGGCCGTCAGGGCCAAGATGGCGGCAGCGCCGATGAGCTGTGAGACCTTCATCGCGTGTTCCTCCGGTGATTATTGACGGGGAACAAATCGCCAGAATCCTGTTGGGGTTCCATCAGGGGGAAGAACAGTATGTCCGCTTCTTCGAACAGCCTCGTGCCTTGACTGCATGGGTTCGGCCTACATCCCGACCAGCTCAGCTTGGACCTCGACGAGGTACTCGGTGAGCCTACGGGCGACGGCAGGGTCAGTGGATTGGACCCAGACCGGGGCCGGGAGCGCAGTTGCGGGAAGCCGGCGCAGGATTGTCTCAACCGCCTGAGCAGCTTTCCTCTCGGACGAGAAGGCCAAGAGCCGCGCGCCCTGGGGCGTGCCGATCATGATGGCGATGTCGGCCATGGCCTACCAACAACACGCAGTCCCTCGTTCGTTCGCCCAAACTGTGGCCCTTCTGGCCCCGATGGAAGCCGAAAACGCCCTGGTCTCGTAGACTGTTTTTCTTCTCTGCCCGGCAACCATGAAGCGCCGATCTGGCTTGAGTAGCCCCGGCGAGTGAGTAACAGCCCCTGCGGCTGCTGTGCTCGGTCGACGGGAAGTGGATCAGACGAGGCAAGAGCCGTGGGAAAAGGACGGCCTGCGGGCTTTGGCAATGACGTGGTCAAGGGCCAAGCCGTCTCGCCCTGCGCTCGCCGGGTTCTCGACGTCCTCACGCGTGAGTTCGCCACCGCCTTCCAGATTGCCGTGCGAGCTCGCCTGCCGACGCGGGCCCGGGCAGCCATCGCGCACCAGATGTGTGAGGCCTTGGAGCGACAAGGCTTGGCCGAGCGTGACGGCTCGCCGGACTGCCCACGGTGGCGGATTGCGGCGACCAGAACGGACAGGCTGCTCCTGCCTCCCTGAGCGACCACTCCCGTCACCCATCTGAGTGCTTGCTGCGGCTACGGCTGGGAGTAGCGTAGACCTCAACGACATAAGGAAACGCGGGGGGGCGCCGAGGAAGCTCGCCCTCATGATCCGCCAGATCAGACGCAGGTGCCTACCTCTCTCGGGCAGCCTGCCTGAATGGCAAGGTCGAGCAACCTCTGAGCCAGAAGAACCGCCGTAGGAGCGTCGACGGCAGAGGCATCGGCTCCGACTTGCCGGACAAGCTCGGGCTTGGCCAGGAAAATAGGCCCACCAACCATAACGCCGATCGCTCTGTTGCAGGACGCCTCGCGCACACTCTGGATGGCTTCAGTTAAGCGGGGGACATGCGTCTCGCAGCTGAGCGTCAGCCCAACCACTCCAAACCATTGAGATTGGACCAGTTCGACGATCTGCTGCGGGGTCGCGTCCATTGCGCCCACGACCTGCCAGCCGGCTTTGCGCAGGAACCGATCAACGAGTGCAACCCCGAAGGTATGCTGCTCTCCGGGTGCGCCCATCAGGAGAACCCGGCGCCGGTCGTTCGTTGGAACGATCTCGCTGTCAGTCCGGAAGGTGGACAGAAGGACCTGAAGGCGCGCAAGCCCGATCGTTACCTCGATGAAATCGCAAAGGTCCTCATCCCAGAGGTGGCCGAGCAGGGCCGCTGACGGGGCCAGCAGATCGAGAAACAGTCCGTCGGTCGAGTAGCCCTTGGCCAGCAATCCCGTGAAGGCGTCCAACACGGGGGCAGCATCCTGACCGAGGATCATGGCGGTGAACTCGGCGACCATCTCCGTGTCAGGCTTTAGCGCGGGTCCGGATAGCTCCTGTGCGGCCGCAGGGTGGAGCAGGCGCAGCCGAGGGATGATCTCGGTCCGCACGACCTTGCTCAAGGCGAGGTGACGCTCGCGTGCCTCTTGGGCGGCACGCCTGCGCGCATAAACTCTGCGGATATCGGCAGCTTCAGGAGGCTCGGCTGTCAGCAGGTCCGCCCACTTAAGGGCAGGCGCAGCAAGGTTCTGCATCTTCCCCCTCCCGCGGACTTATCCTTGACAGCGCCGTGGATCGGCCGAGCGGCACGCAATTATATTGCGCATAAGAACGATGAGCGAGCTTGATGTAAAGCTAGACAGTTGGCCGCATGAGCGCGGCGACGCTCCGCCAGAGCCTTCGGTCGCAAGCAGGCCGAAACCCCACCGGCCCCTAGTTTGGCTTGCGGAATAGGTAGCTGTTGGACCGCGGCAGTTCAGATTTGTCCGCTTCGCCCTGCGGCAGAGGGCTCCGCACTGGGACCGGTATTGGCCGTCCTTCGCGTCTTCGGAGCAGGTGTTCCAAGCGCTGCTGCCACCCCCCGGGCTGTGCAGGAGGCGACAGTTCGAGGCCCTGCTTCGTCCAGTAGAGATCCAGGATCATGAGGACGATCCAAGGCCCGGCGATACCCAGGAAGAACGCCATTGCTCCCACCATCTCCTGCACGCTGCTCGCAGCTCAGCGACGAAGGATAGAACCCGCCCTTGAACTCTCAACATTGACGGGATCCGGAGCGCCCAGTGCGTCATTCGCATTGCTCGAACTCGCGCCCATCCTGGCGAGTTGGTTTCGCAAAACACGGGAGGAACGCGCGATGAGCGGGTTCTGGCTTTGCGACACGCCGCAGGGTGCGTTTCGCATCGAGATGATGTGCCTGGCGAACACGCAGCGCTTCGTCATCCTTTTCGAGGACGAGCCGCTTGGCTGCTGCGATACGGCAGAGGCCGCCCTCACCCGTCTGGTGCGTGGCGAGACCTACAAGCCGTCCTGCGGGCTCGACATCAAGCTTCTGGCGCCGCCACCAACCCTCTCTGGCTGGGTCTATGCAGCGCCACCGCGGCAGGGCTGATGCGATAATCCTCGCGCTATCAATCTGGGGGCGAGCGATGTAGTGGGCCGGAAACATCCCGCCAGGTTGTTCTATGCCTTCACCTCAGTTCGCTTCCTCGGCATGATCGGGTCGAACAACGGTCGCGTCTCCGAGCCAATGCACGACAGCCTTCAGGTTCTGGAAGGTGTGCTCTGTCTTAGTGAAGGGGTGGGGCCACTTCAGCGGGTGCCGTTCATCGAGCAACTCGACGCTCCAGCGCTTCGTGCCTCCTTGAGCATCCACCTCCCGCACGATGCTGCCCATCACCTCCCCGTCGAGCAGAAGGTCGTAGCTGCCGGGTGCAAGGTGATCGAGCGTGTAGGGCATGGATGTTCTGGGCCTGTGAGATACCAACCCACCGCTCATGCCCTGCGGTTCCGCGGCAGGCGGGAATTGACCGCCTGACTGGCAGCGATCAGCGCCAGCACGAAGCTCAGGCCAGCAGCCAGCCCTCCCAGCACGATGACCTCGAGTTCCAGAGTGAACACAGACCCGCTGAGGCGCACGAGCGGCCAGAGGATGAGGAGCAACATCCCGGCTGGCGGGAAGAGCATCAGCGCGTAGACGGGAACAATCAGCCAGCGTGGCATCGGCTCATCCCATCAGGATCGTGGCGATGACCTGCTTGGCCCGCTCCAGGTCCAACTGCGCCTCAGCTGCGGCAGCCTCGGCCTGAGCCAGCCTATGCACGGCCTGCAGGAGCGGCGAGCCCTTCGTCATCGTGGCGAGCGCATCCACGGCCTCCTGATCGACCTCGACGAGAGCAGAGGCATCGCCGAGCAGCAGCGCGATCCGGTGCTCACAGTGGCGGCCCTCGCTGCCGTCCGGGCAGGTGCAGGTGAAGCGCACGCCACGGCCGGTGTGCGTCGCTTCCATCCGATGCACGTCGGCGCTGTCGGCGGCACGCACAGAAAACACCAAGGCTGACATCGCGGCTCCCGCTTGCGCGCCGTTCGTCAAAGCGTCCGGCCGCATGACCTCATGACATGGCTTTCACCGGCTCTGCCACCCGCGCCGATTCTCGTGAGCCTCTGCCCTGAAGGCGACCCTGCCGTTCCGGCAGCTTCTTGAACGGTTCTGCTGGCCTCGTTGTCCCCGGAGTTAACACCCTCGTATCCGTGGGGTGCAGGCTTTTGCACCCTCCCCCCTTGGCCGTGGTTCCACGGACACGGCGCAGCCAGGCTTGCCACTCGCGACTGATGATCCGGATCAGGTTCGGATCGCTCCGGCGGCCCTGATGCCGACGCTCCTGGATGGTCAGCAGCCCGTCACCCTCGGCAAGCCGGATGGCGCTCTGGGCCAAGCGCCGGCACACCCCTGCCCTCGCGGCGATGGCATCGATGCAGAGCCCGCACACGCCCTTCTCGGCCACCTCGTCGGCGACGATGCGCAGGACGGCGAGTTCCCCGGTGGTGAAGCGGGCAGCCAGGGCCGGCGGCATCGGGCCGGAGCAGGCCAGCAAGCGGCGCCTGTCGCGGGAGGCGATCCGGTCGGGCGAGGAGGGCCGCTTGCGAGGCGGAAACAGGCTCATACGGCCGGCAGGGACGCCCACGGGCACGATCCCGGCCCGGATGCTGCTCCGGCGCTCGTGCAGCCGCTCAGCGAGGCTCTGAGCGCCCGCATCGTCCACGGCACCGGAAGCATGCGCCTGCCACACTTGGCGGGACAGCTCGTCCATCTGCGCCAGCGTTCGGGCGCCTGCGATGGCAGCCCCCATCGTCTCGCGAAACATCGCTCACAGCCCTCTCGGGCCGCGTCAAAGCAGGAGCACGCACGGCATGCGCACCCGGCAAAAGACAAAGCGCCATCGTCTCGGGAAGCGAACCCGATTGACTCCTGAGCGGAGCTATGATGTCTGGGGAGTTGCATACTGGTCCCCGGACCTCATCGATTTCGACGGCCTCATTCCTGCCAGGGAGTGGGGCCGTTGGCGTTTTGGGCTTAGGTCTTCGTCGCGGCGGTCTCCTTCTCCGGCTCACGACTCGCAGGAACGAGCCTGCCGGACATGCCATGTCGCGTGGCGGGGACGGTTAAGTCAACGCTGGGAGCGGCGTGGCATGCGGTGGGCGCTGCTCAGTCTCGTCCTCGGCTTGGCGCCCGCTTCTGCGTTCGCGATGTGCACGTGTGAGTGCATTGACGGTGCGGTGCAGGCGCTGTGCGACAGCAGCGATGAAGTTGCGCCCCTCTGCCCGGCTCGGGTCTGTCCGGCTGCTCCGCAATAGTCTACTGTGAACAAATCCTAGTCAGGCAGGATCGACGTTGAGCATGCTCACCACAGGCAACCAGCTTCGGGCTGCGCGCTCGCTCGTTGGTATGGATCAAGGCACTCTCGCAGAGCGAGCTGGCGTGAATATCAACACCATCGGCGCGATGGAGAAGCGAGGAGCTGCCGGCTTGGTCAGCGGCCTCGACAAGATCCAAGCCGTGATGCGAGCGCTTGAGGCGGAGGGCGTCGAGTTCCTCAACCACGGCCGCCCGGGCGTCCGCCTGCGCGAGCCCACACCGGGGTGAAACCCATGCGCCAGATCGGCACCTTCGCTCTTCAGATCGAACCCGCAACGACCACGACACCTACCCGCGTCTCGGTGGTCGTTTCCGGCGCTCCTCAGGACGAGCAGGCGGTGCTGCATCTCACGCCGGACTGCGTGACCCTTGATGAACTGGAAGGGCAGATCAACGGCCTGCAGGACGAACTCGACCTGTTGCGCGCCGAGGCGCGGCGCGCTTTCGCGGACAATGCTGGCCACGCCTGACATCGCGCTTACCGGCCCTCATCCCCGCACGCGGGGCGCCAGGTTTGCTCTCGGGCTCCATAGCCAGCGCTACAAAGAGTCAAATGTACGTTTGGCCCCATGACCATGTGTTCAATGGGACATCTGTTTCGATGGCTTTTTGGCCTTGCGGTTATGCGTCCGCTCGTACTGGCGGCTTTTTGGCCACGTGGATCGGTGGGCATTTGGGCGCTCGGACGACGGGCCAAGATAACAAATGGTCGGTGGTTCAACCGGCCAGCAGGCCGTTCGGACGCTGGGCCGCCAAGCCGCCTGGTCCTTCGTTCTGACGGCCAATCGCATTTACGGTTTCTTGAACATTCGCCTGCTAGGCCGACCGGACGATTGGGCGCCCGTCCAGGCGGCCAAGGGAATGGAGGGACCCATGGCGGTCGTAAGCATCTGTTCCACGAAGGGTGGCGTGGGCAAGACGACGCTGGTGATCTGCCTGGCGGACGCCTTCGCACGGCAGGGGGGAAGCGTCGTGATCCTCGACGCCGATCCTAACGGGCACGTCGCTGCCTGGCGCGAGATGGCCGGTAGCGAAACGAAGGTCGATGTGATCCCGGGTGTGACCGAGGGCACCATCCAGGCGCATATTGAGGAGGCATCGTCGCGCTACTCGATAGTCCTCGTGGATCTGGAAGGCGCGGCATCGCAATCGGTGACCTATGCCATAGCTTGGAGCGATCTCGTCCTGATGCCGACGAAGACAAGCGGCATGGATCTCCAGGAGCTGTACCGGACCTACGCTGTGGTTCAGCGCACAGAAAAGGCGCTGCGTCGGCAGATTGCCGCGAGGGCGGTGTTCTCGCAGATCCCAGCTCTCAAAAATCGCGTGTCGAGCCACGCGCGCGGCCTAGTAGCAGGGAAGGGCATCCCTGCGCTGACGACTGAAATCCTGCATCGGCCCTCGGCGTACCAAGCCATGCACTTCACTGGCGTCACCCCAGCTCATCCGGATGGGGACGCCAAGGCCGCTCAGGAGGTCAGGGCAACCTTGAGCGAAATTCTGGAGATCCTCGACCGCGAAAAGCAGGCAGCCTGATTACATGACCGCCGACAAGCCACGCCCGCTCGGTCCGGCGCCGGAGCCCAAGCTTCGCCCTGACCCGGAAGCGATGAAACGGTTGATGGCCGAAGCCTCTGAACTGGGCGGCTTTACCCGTCCCTCAGGAGCATCTGATGCTGGACTGCCGAATTTAGGTGAGGTGGTTCAGGTCAAGGCGGAGAACGGCCCAGCGAAGCCGTCCCGGAGGCGATCTGAGCCGCCCCGAGATCACTCCGCGCCAAAGGGCGGCGTCCTGAAGTGTGATGTTGGGGACGAGCTGTTCGAAGAGTTGCGCGTCGCCGCCGTCCGTCGCCGCGTTACCGTCAAGTACCTTCTCGTCGAGGCGCTAGCTGCTCAGGGTTATCGACACGCCGACCTGAATTCTGTTCCGAAGGACGGGCGACGAGATCGGTAGGGCAGGGCATCGGCCTGAGAGGCAAGGCACGGGAGGCTCAAGGCTAACCGCCCACAAAGTCTCAGGAACCGGCCGACCGGACCACAGCCTTCATGCCGGCCGCCGCGCATCGCCCCTCGCAGATTAGTAGCCCGCCCCGCTGCCGGCTTGAGACACAGCCGGCGGGGGGCTCTCGTCATGAAACGAGAAAGAGCCAGCCGATGATCAGGCGAGCAAGGCTCCCACTCCCGATCATCGATCAGCTCTCGTGTGCCAGAAGGGTCCGGCACGATTGCGAGACCATAGGCTCGCGGGCGAACGCCATCCGTGCGCTGGCTCACATCGATGCGGAAGTCGAGGGCGGCGGCACCGAGCCAACCGCCCTCAGTGATTGGAAGTTATACCGGCAACGGGCGTCCACCGGCAGGCCAAGCTTAGCGTCAGACAGAGGGTGCGCAACAGCAGCCTGCGTACGCGCCAGGGATGAGCATGCAGGGAAAGGCGAGGGCGGCGGCACGAAGCCGACCGCCCCCAGTCGATCGAGACAAACTGCAGTGGGCCGGTCGACGTGATCCACCGCATGGGCAGCGTGGATGGCACCACCGGCCCAAATGAGGCGACTGGAGCACTGTACGGTTCCTGCCAAGCAGGCAGGGCCTGTCGCAAACTCTGGCGCGGGCCGCAGGAGAGGCCGGATCGGCCCCGTTTTCACGCTTTGTTAACCGCTGGAAGTCCGGAGCAGACCGCGAGCAGTTGGTTCTGCTCACAGACCGTCCACGTGCCAGAGAAGCCGAAGCCCTTGCGCAGCCACAGCATCGCTTCGAAACCCTGGATGGTGCGCCGGGCCGTGTGGAAGGAGCGAAAGCCACCGATCCGGGGCATGTTCTTCTTCAGACGGAAGTGGTCGCTCTCGATGCCTTGCTGAAGATGCTTGGTGACGTAGTGCACTGGGGTTCGCGCCAGCAGGCCAGCCTTCCTGCTGGCTGTAATGGCGGGCGGATACGGACCCGCTGCATCTGTGCCGACCCGGTCTGGCGCCAAGAGCGGCTGGTCCTCCAGCATCTTACGGAAGGAGCGTTTGGCGGCCTCAAGATCGCGCTTGGCAGTGAGCAGGAAGTCGACAGGCGTGCCGTGCTTGTCGACGGCGCGGTAGAGGTAGCGCCACTCACCGCGAACCCGGATGTATGTCTCGTCGACCCGGATCGAGCCGCAGTGCGGCTTGCAAAAGTGCCGCAAGCGCTTCTCGATCAGCGGAGCGTAGGCGAGTACCCAGCGGTTGAGGGTGCTGTGGTCCACCTCGACACCGCGCTCTAGGAACAGCTCCTCGATGTCGCGGTAGCTCAGTGGGTATCGCAGGTACCAGGAGACGGCCTGAACGATCAGAGTGGCCTCAAAGTTCCGGCCCTTGAAGTCGGCCTTGGACCGGCGCTTCAGCTTGAGGGCGAGGGCGTTGAGGACCATGGGCCGGCTCCGAGGCGGAGGCGGCAAGCTGGGCGAGCATGGCTAACGAGCCGTGAACGCCGGGCATTCGCGTTTGCGACATGTGTGGACGCCCCTTTAGGAGCAAGAGAAATCTTCAAGAGCGGTGTGGCACGTGGTCGGGTGCTGACATGTGTGCGGCCTTTGATGCGGCTCACACGCCGCAGGCCCGGATGGGAGTTCGCGGATCAGGTCCAATGCACGCCCACGCGCTCGAGGCGCCTGTCGCAAAGCTGGTTTTCCCGACCCCGTCTCGGTGACCGTTGCGCCATCCCTCTCCTGTGACCCTCCCACGCCTCGACAGCCTCGCGGTCGTGGCGACGCCTACACCGCCGCAACCGGAGCTCGATAAATCCCACCGCGCGCCAGCAGCGCCCAGACGATGCGGGCCATCTTGTTGGCCAACGCCACCCGCACCAGCATCGGCGGCTTGCGGGCGAGCATGCGCCCCAGCCACGAGCCAGCCGGGACGCCCTTACGCGCGGCCCAGCGTGCCACCGCGCTGGCACCGATGATCAGCAAGCGCCGAAGGGTGCGCTCGCCCATTCTGGATGTCCGGCCGAGCCGCTCCTTGCCCCC
>NZ_JBAWTG010000068.1:0-25846 GCF_037106235.1 Methylobacterium nigriterrae
CCAGCTTTCTCCATTCTGCGTCGTCCAGCATCACTCCTCCCAGTCAGGAGGAGCAAAACGCCCGCACACGGAACACGTTCAAGGCCGAACAGGCCGTAGTCATCGAAACGGATGGCCAGGGAATAAGAACCCGCCGCACTCGCCTCCTCTTCCGGCTGTGGGTCTGTGGCTCGATCCCGATGACCGTTGCCCACCAAAGCAGCTGTTTGACAGGTGCGGCGTCCATTAGGCCTTTCCCGCTTGGAACGTTCCATATCCACCGCGAGCCTGTTCCAGACTGACCCCGACCCGGCAAACTGCGGGCGAAGTGCCTGAACGCCTCGTGGTTCCTGTCGCTGACGGATGCGCGCGAGCGCATCGAGGATTGGAGGTGCCACTACAACGATGACCAACTCTATACGGCTCTGGGCGGCTTGACGCCTCGAGCCTTCGCCAACCAAGTTCTCACCGCCCGAGAACTTGCATAAGCCCTGGACCACAAACCGGGACAGTTCCACCGCTCCGGTCACTCTCGCTCGCCAGTGGGCTGCAATTGCGGGAGTGAGGGACCCAATAGACATTGCGGCTTCGCTAATGTTTTAGTGACGCTGCCCCAGCGTCCGCCCTATGAGAGGACCCCTGGCATGGCCGAGCGCTTGGAAGCGAACCGGCTCGCGACCGGCAGCGGCAGGGATGGAGTAAAGTCCGTCAATCTCGCCCTTCAGGGCGGTGGGGCGCACGGCGCCTTCGCCTGGGGCGTTCTCGACCGCCTGCTCGAAGAAGATGGCCTCGCCATCGAAGGCATCAGCGCGACCAGCGCCGGGGCGATGAACGCTGCGATTCTCGCATACGGTTTGACCGTCGGGGGACGCAGTGGCGCGCGGCAGGCTCTCGACGCCTTCTGGCGACGGATCGCGCAAGCCGCGCTGTTCGGTCCTCTTCAGCCGTCGCCATGGGATCGATTCTTCGGCAACTACGGACTCGAGACGTCGGCCGCCTTTCCCCTGTTCGACGCCCTGACGCGCATCGTCTCGCCCTACCAGTCGAATCCGCTGAACTTTAACCCGCTCCGGCACGTGCTGGAGAGCAGCATCGACTTTGCCGAATTGCGCCGCTGTTCCGCCGTCAAGCTCTTTCTCTCGGCCACCAACGTGCGGACGGGCAAGGTTCGGGTCTTCGGCGCTGGCGAGATGAGCGCCGATGCCGTCCTGGCCTCGGCCTGCCTGCCATTCCTGTTCCAGGCAGTCGAGATCGATGGCGAGCACTACTGGGATGGCGGCTACATGGGCAATCCCGCCGTCTTTCCACTGGTCTACGATTGCGACTGCGCGGATGTTGTCGTCGTACACATCAACCCGATCTATCGCCCGGACGTGCCGATCACCGCGCCAGAGATCATGAATCGTATTAACGAAATCAGCTTCAATTCATCGCTCATGCGCGAGATGCGTGCGATCAGCTTCGTCAACAGGCTGATCGAGAATGGCATCCTGCGCGGCAATGAGATGAAGCTGATGCGCATTCACGCGATCGATGCCGAGGCCGTCATGCGGAAGTTGGGCGTCGCCTCGAAGCTCAACACCGACCTAGACTTTCTGCTTCACCTACACGGAATTGGGCGGGCACGGGCGGAGTCGTGGCTCGCACACGAATTTGCCGAAGTTGGCCAGCGCTCGACCGTCGATCTGCAAGCGAAGTACCTCTGATCTATGCAAGGTCTCAGATGCACCATGAGCAGAACTTCGGTCGTTCGGCTCACAGAAACAGCTATTCCGACGGGAGCGGCTGTTCGTTTACCGGGCGTTATGGGTCCGAGGACCATAAGCCAGTCTCGATCAACGCCCTTCCGGCGGATCGCCGCCGGCCTTAATCGCATGCACGATCTCAGTCGTGAAGGTCGATCAGTTCGAACAAGAATCAGTATCTGACCGCTGCATTCTGTCGCTTGCCAGCGTTCATGGAGCGTAACCCATGAACAGTTGCCCCTGCTTTCGCGGCGTCACCGCCGGGAACAGTCAACACATGATGCTTGCCAGAGAGCCCAATAAATTTACGTGTCGAGCGTCTTGCGGGCGAAGCTCTCGATGTAGTCGATGAGACTGTCTGACGCCGCTTCTGCGGCCTTGCCGTCCCGCTTGGCGATGGCCTCGCACACGTCGGCGTGCAGATTCGCGCTCAACGGCAGGTCCGCGGCCTGCTTGTAGTGCTGATACCAGAACCGTCGCGACAATCCGGCCATGTTGGCCAGAGAGCGCACCGCGAACTCGTTGCGTGAGGCCGCTGCGACCAAGTCATTGAATTGGGCATCCAGACGCATGAAGGCCAGATCGTCCGAGGCCGCGGCCGTCTCGCGCATGCCCTGGGCGAGACCTGCGAAAACCCCACGCTCCTCTTGTGTCGCACGCTCGGCCGCCAAGCGCGCGATCAGGCGCTCCAGGACGCGCCGAGTCTCCAAGAGACGCAATTGAGTCCGCACATTGATCTCGGAGACGAGGATGCCGCGACGGGGCATCACTACGACCAGCCCGTCCCGGGCGAGGCGTTGCAGGGCCTCCCGAATTGGCGTGCGACCGATCCCTAGACGTTGAACCAAGTTTTGCTCGCCGAGCACCATGCCGGGAGGCAGGACGAGCGTCGTGATCAGCTCCTCGAGTTGCTGGTATGCCTTCTCGGTGAGCGTGAGGTCGGGCAAGTCATCCTGACCCGCTTCCGCGCCCATCGTCTCGCCAATGGACTTGCGGGCCTGCTTGCGGCCACGCTTTACCGAGCGGACGGCCGAAGTCTTTCCAGTCACGAAGTTCATCGTCCCCCCGTTGGGCTGATAGGAATCTGAATAGCACGTCGAGCGCTCGTGTGCATGACGTGTTTGCCAAGTGCCCTCAGGTTGCGTACGTGTGATATATCTTGCGCATCTTACGCATATCCGTCATGCTTCCCAACTGCATATAATAGCGCCAGGGAGGCAACCAATGGCAGGGCCAATAGCAATTCCCGCCGGCACCGCGCTGCCGGAGGACATTTCCACCATCCGGGCGCGCGCCTCGGACGTGATGATCGCGGCGCGGCTCGAGCGCCTGCCGATGACGCAGTTCCAGCGCAACATCTTCCTCATCATCGCGACGGCCTGGTTCTTCGACTCGATCGACCTCGGCTCGCTCACCTTCCTGCTCGGCTCCATCAAGACGGAGTTCGGACTCTCGACTGCCCAGGCCGGGCTCCTCTCCAGCATGAGCTTCATCGGCATGTTCCTCGGCGCTGGCCTCTCGGGAATGCTGGCCGACCGCTTCGGCCGCAAGCTCGTGTTCCAGATCAGCATGATCTTCTGGGGCCTCGGGAGCGCCTGGTGTGCCTACTCGCCGGATGCAACGACCCTCGGCTATGCCCGCCTGCTCCTCGGCTTCGGGATGGGCATGGAGTTTCCGGTGGCGCTTGCGATCGTCTCGGAGTTTCTACCCACGGCCAAGCGCGGCCGCTACCTCGCGATCATGGAAGGCTTCTGGCCCCTCGGCTTCATCGCCGCGGGCTGCCTCAGTTACGTGCTCCTGAGCACCTTCGACTGGCGCGCCGTCTTCCTGGCCCAGGCCGTGCCGGCCGTGTTCCTCTTCGCGATCCGCTTCTTCGTGCCCGAATCGCCCCGCTGGCTCGCCGATCGCGGACGCTTCGATGAGGCCAACCGCGTGATGGGGGAGATCGAGGCAAAGGTGAGCGCTCGTCTCGACGGCCGGTCTCTGCCCGAGCCGCTGCCGCTGCCGCTGCCGCTGCCGGAGCAGGCCAGGGGCGAGCGCCGCTTCTCGTTCCTGGAGCTCTGGAGCCCGGGCTACGCCAGCCGCACCGTGATGATCTGGCTGACTTGGTTCTTCGCGCTGCTGGGCTTCTATGGCCTCACCACATGGCTCGGAGCACTCCTTCAGGAGGCCGGGCACAGCGTCACCAAGTCGGTCATCTACACCATCCTGATCTCGCTCGCGGGCGTGCCGGGCTTCATCACCTCGGCGATCCTCGTCGAGCGTTGGGGCCGCAAGCCCACCGCCGTCCTGATGCTCCTCGGCAGTGCGGTGGCTGCCTATCTCTACGGCCACTCGCCATCCTTCGGCTGGCTGATAGCCCTCGGGTTGATGATGCAGTTTTTCCTCTTCGGAATGTGGTCGGTGCTCTACGCCTACACGCCCGAGCTCTACCCGACCCGCGCGCGCGCCACCGGCGCAGGTTGCGCTTCGGCGGTCGGCCGGGTCGGTTCGCTGCTCGGGCCCTACATCATCGGCATCATCCTGCCGGTGCTCGGCCAGGGCGGCGTCTTCGCCCTCGGCGCGGGCTCGTTCGTGATTGCGGCTGCGAGCGTGGCCTTCCTTGGCATCGAGACGAAGGGGCGTTCCCTCGAGGCGATCTCCCACTGAAGGGCGATCCGGGCGCAACCGCGCCCGGAACTTTCAGGCGGGGGTTTTTTCGATTGCATTCTGATATATCATTGGTATCCTATCGCCATTCAAGGACGGAGGAGTTGCCATGGAACTCGCGGTCACCAACATGAGTGAGCGGCAGCGCGCCTATCGGGCGAACTATCGCCAGCGGGTCGCGGGCTGGTACAACGGCATCCTGCATATCGCGATCATCTACACGATCGGGTTGACCGCCCTGTACATCTACCTCTCGAACCTGAGGCAGGTGACCTGGGCGGAGCTGACCACCGTCCCGGTCGTGTTCCTGTTCTGCAACTTCTTCGAGTGGTGGCTGCACCGCTACGTGATGCACCGCCCGTCCAAGAACCCGATCGCCCGCGCCGTCTACAACCGGCACACGCTGCAGCATCACCAGTTCTTCACCGACCACGAGATGCGCTTCGCCGATCACAAGGATTACCGGGTGACGTTCTTCCCGCCCTACGCGCTAGCCACCTTCACGCTGATGTCGATTCCGGGTGCCATCGTGCTCGGCAACCTGCTCACGCCAAATGTCGGCTGGCTGTTCATTTCCACGACAACCAGCATCTACCTGATCTACGAGTTCATGCACTTCTGCTGTCACGTCGAGGACAACTGGTTCGTCCGCAACATGCCGTTCATCAACACGAACCGCCGGCACCACACGGCGCATCACGACCAGTCGATCATGATGGAGCGGAACATGAACCTGACTTTCCCGATCATGGACTGGCTGTTCGGCACCTCCGACCTCAACCGCGGCCTCCTGGGGACCCTCCTTAACGGCTACGACACGCGCTTCGTGAAGACCGACATGCGCAAGACCTCGCGCACGCCAGGAGCGCCCGGGCCCGGTTCGATGCAGCCGGCCGAGTGAGGCTGAGCCAGACGCCATCCGGCGGCGCCGACGAGCCGCCGATGATATTCGGGAGGTACCCATGACCCTGATCGAGCCGAACGTGGCGGCCCTGCTCTGGTTCGCCCTCTTTGCTGGAGTGGCCAGCACCGGCTTCTACGTGCTCACGGGCGTGTTCCCGCTGGAGACGCGGCCTGACCTGAGGAGCCGGCCTCTCGGCCTCGCGCTGATCGCGGGCAACGTCCTGCTGCTGCTCGCCCTGGTCGGCGGCGGCCTTGCCTACGGGGCGGCAAACCTGCGCTGGACGAGCCTCGTCATCGTCGGCGGTCTTGCCGTCCTGTTCGCGCCGGGCGTCTTCAACGTCTGGCCGCCGCGCTGGCGGGACGGGATGGCGGGCCTCGCCATCGTGCTCGCCAGCTTCGGCGTGTCGCTCGGACTGCTCCAGCACGTCGGCGCTGTCTTCAGCCTCTGACAACAGACACATCTTGGGAGGGAACCGATGCCATTTCCGATCAAGTTCGGCCTGTCGGTGGCCGTCGCATTGGCCGCGCTCGCCGGCTGGTTCTACATGGGCTACCTCGGTCAGACCGGCCCGCAATGGGCCGTAGCATTCCTCGGACCGTTCATGGTGGTCAGCCTCTGGATCTTCCCCGAGGTGATGCGCTCCCGCTCCGACGGCCGCACCCCGCGCCATGAGCTGAAGGGAGCCCGGCCGTGAACAAGGTCTATGTCGGTGATCGCACCATCGACGGCATCGTCGTCACGGTAGACGGCAAGCCGCTCGACGAGCACACGGGCTCGAAATGCTACACGCGCAACGGCTTCGAGTGGAGTTATGAGGGTCCTGAGCCCTCTCAACTCGCCTACGCCATCCTCGTTGATCATCTCGGTGACACCGCCCAGGCGGAGCGGCTCGAGCCGTCCTTCATGCGCAGCGTCGTGGCGAACTTCCAGAACGAGTGGGAGATGACCTCGGCCGACATCGACCGAGTCCTCGAACGCTCAGCATAGGCTGCACGGCATCCTCGGCTTCTTTCGATCGAACTCGCGGCGGGTCGAACCTGCCGCCGAAAACAACATACACGAGGGGCGGCGATGAGTACGGCTGCGGGACCGGGCACAGGCGAGACAGGGCGAAAAGTCGAGAAGCGGACGATGCTCGACATTCGCGCGGCGAAGCGGACGGGCGAGAAGTTCGTCTACATGTCCGTTCCGGATTACACCTCGGCGCGCTGGGCAGAGATGGCAGGTGTCGATGTCGCCGTCGTCGGCGACAGCTTGGCGATGGTCGCGCACGGCCATGCCAGCACCATCCCGGCGACCATGGATATGATGATCATGCACGCCCAGGCTGTGCGGCGCGGCGCATCGAACACGTTCGTGCTCGGCTGCATGCCCTACCAGAGCTACAACACAGTCGATCGGGCGCTCACCAACGCCACGCGCTTCATGCAGGAGGCACTTTGCGATGCGGTGAAGCCGCAGGGTGGCAGGAGTCAGGCGCACATCCTGAAGGCGCTCGTTGATGCCGGCATCCCAACAGCCTCACATATCGGCCTGACGCCGCACACCATCGCAAACTTTGGCGGCTTCAAGATCCAGGGGCGCACCGCGGACGCCGCGATGAAGATCCTCGAAGATGCGCTCGCCATCGAGGATGCGGGCTGCTTCATGCTGGAATTCGAGGCCGTTCCGGCGCCGATCGCGCAGCTGATCTCGGAGCAGCTCACGATTCCGACTATCGGCATCGGAGCCGGTGCTGGATGCGATGGGCAAATCCTGCTCGCCTACGACCTGCTCGGAGTCTTCACGGACTTCAAGCCGAAGTTCACTAAGCGCTATGCCAACCTCACCGAGGTCGCCGTGAACGGCATCCGCAAGTATGTCCAGGAGGTCAAGGCTGTAAACTTCCCGGACGACGATCACTCCTACCGAGTTGATCCGGCCGAGTACGAGAAATTTCTAACGCTCGTCGAGCGCCGTAAGCACGTCTGATAGCGCAATGAAACAGGATGCCGAGCCATGCTCGATACGACCCCTAGCGGCGCGCGGGTCTGGAACGCGCTTGAACTCGGCTATCGCGAGAGACTGAAGCGCGGCCAAGCCTTTGCCGACGGCAAGGTCGTCCGCAGGGACGACATCGTCCGCTTCCTCGAAGCGGTCATCGAGCCCGGCGACCGGATCTGCATAGAGGGCAACAACCAGAAGCATGCGGATTTCCTCGCGCAGGCGCTGGCCAAAGCGTCGCCGGAGGCAGTGCACGACCTTCATGTCGTGCAGTCGAACATCGCGTTGCCGCAGCATCTCGACGTGTTCGAGCGCGGCATCGCACGTCGCCTGGATTTCTGCTACGCGGGGCCGCAGGGCGTGCGGATGGCGCGTCTCGTCGGCGAGGGCCGGATCGAGGTCGGTGCCATCCACACCTATCTCGAACTCTACAGCCGCTACTTCTGCGACCTCACTCCGCATGTCAGCTTCGTGGCGGCGGATGCTGCGGACGCGGAGGGCAACCTCTATACCGGTCCCAACACCGAGGACACGCCCGCGATCGTCGAGGCGACGGCCTTCAAATCGGGCATCTTGATCGCCCAGGTGAACCGGCTGGTGGACAAGGTCTCGCGCGTCGACGTGCCGGGCGACTGGGTGAGCTTCGTCGTCGAGGCACCCAAACCGCACTACATCGAGCCGATCTTCACCCGCGATCCGGCGGTCATCACCGAGGTACAGATCCTGATGGCCATGATGGTCATCCGCGGCATCTACGAGAAGTATGGTGTCTCGCGACTGAACCACGGCATCGGCTTCGACACCGCGGCAATCGAACTCATCCTGCCGACCTACGCCGAGGATCTCGGGCTCAGGGGTAAGATCTGCCAATACATGTCGGTGAATCCCTGCCCGACGCTGATCCCGGCGATCGAGTCCGGCTTTGTCGAGAGCATCCACTGCGCGGGCTCCGAACTCGGGATGGAGGCCTACACGGCGGCACGTTCCGACGTGTTCTTCATCGGCCGTGACGGCACGATGCGGTCGAACCGCATCTTTTGCCAGCTCGCCGGCCACTATGCCGACCTGTTCATCGGCTCGACGCTGCAGATCGATCTTGAAGGCAACTCGTCGACGGCGACGCTGTCGCGCATCACCGGTTTTGGGGGCGCGCCGAATTTCGGTTCGGAGTCGCGCGGACGGCGCCACGGCAGTGAGGCCTGGTTGAAGGCGGGTCGGGAGCAGCGGCGCGAAGGCGCCATGCCTCGCGGCCGCAAGCTTGTCGTCCAGATCGTGGAAACCTTCGGTGACGGCATGGCCCCGACCTTCGTGGAGAAGCTCGATGCATGGGAGTTGCAGAAGACCTTCGATATGCCCCTCCCGCCAGTGATGGTGTACGGCGACGATCTCACCCACATCGTCACTGAGGAAGGTATTGCCAATCTCCTGCTGTGCGACACGCTGGAGGAGCGCGTCCAGGCAATCCGCGCCGTCGCCGGCTATACGCCGGTCGGGCTGGGGCGCGACCGCGCGATGGTGGCAAGGCTCAGGGAGAAGGGGGCAGTTCAGTATGCCGAGGACATCGGCGTCGACAAACGGCTTGCGACACGCGACCTGCTTGCGGCCAGATCAATCAAAGACCTCGTCGCGTGGTCGGGCGGCCTCTACGAGCCGCCCTCCCGATTCCGGAACTGGTGAGCGTCATGGAGCGTCTCGAATACGATTTTGACGGATCGGGGCCACGGCCACCGGGTACCACCACGCTGGTTGGCGTAGTTGGCTCCGGCAATCTGGAAGTGCTGATCGAGGCGGTTGATCTCGGCGGCCGCTGCGCGGCTGTGATCGACACCTCAGTGCGCGGCTACGGCAATACATGGCGGCAGGTCCTGGCAGACTTCTTCGCCCGTCACCTCCTGAGCGACGTGCGCGTTTCGATCAACGACGGCGGTGCGACTCCGGCGGTGGTGAGCCTGCGACTCGACCAGGCTGCCGCCGAAATCAAGGACCGCGCGTCGTGAGGGTCGCCCGTCAGAGCTTCTACGAGGCGACCGCGCGTAAGCGCGTGCTCGGCCTTCTCGATAAGAATTCATTCATTGAGTTCTGCATTCCGGAGGAGCGCATCACCTCTCCTCATCTGCCAAGCCTCGGCATGCCGGCCTCCTTCGACGACGGCGTGGTGGTCGGCGAAGGCACGGTTGATGGCAAAAGGGTCCTGATCGCCGCGCAGGAAGGTGGCTTTATGGGCGGCGCCGTCGGCGAGGTACATGGTGCGAAGATCACCGGCCTTCTGGAACGCGCGACCGACACGAAGCCCGAAGCCGTCATTCTGCTGCTCGATACCGGCGGAGTGAGGCTTCATGAGGCAAATGCCGGACTTGTGGCGATGGGCGAGATCCAGCGTGCAGCGCTCGGTGCTCGCCACGCAGGCGTGCCCGTCATCGTCGCCATCGGCGGCAAGAACGGCTGCTACGGCGGTATGTCGATCGTCGCCCGCTCGTGCGACTGGATCGTCGCGAGCGAGGAAGGTCGCTTGTCGATTTCAGGACCTGAGGTCATCGAGACAGTCGAGGGCATCGAAGAATTCGATGCACAGGATCGCGCGCTGGTGTGGCGCACGATGGGTGCGAAGCACAGGCGGCTGATCGGCGAAATCGACGCGCTGATCTCTGACGACATGGCGGAATTCCGCAAGGCGATTCTCGGCTTCGTCGGACGCTCGCGCCCACTCGATCTCGACGCGCTCGAAGCCGAGCACGCCATGCTGTCGCGCAGGCTCGAGCGATTTTGGGACTGCACCGATGGAATGGATGTCTGGGCGCGGCTTGGCGTGAACGATCCCGCCGACGTTCCCTCGCTCGACACAGTACGTTTCAACGCGCTGCTTGGTGCATTGGCGGAGGGCGCCCGATGAGCGAAGCGACGAGTGCGATCTACCGCGTGCTCGCCGAGTTGTTCGGTGACGATCACGAGATCGGGTGGGACGGCGTTACCCTTGCGGGCGTCGCCCGTTTCGACGGTCGCACCGTCACCGTCATCGGCACCTCGGACCGCGCCACGATTGGCGCGGACGTGGCGCTTCGGCTCGCCCGCGCTACGCTCGACGCGATGCGTGACGAGCCGAGGCGACCGATCCTCGTCATCGTTGATAACGCCGGCCATCGGCTCAGCCGCCGCGACGAACTGATGGGGAACAATGGCTGCATCGCGCATCTGACCCGCTGCCTCGACACGGCCCGCCGGCGCGGCCACCGCGTAATCGGGCTTGTGCACGACCTCGCCGTCTCAGGGGGATTCATGGCGACCGGGCTCGCGACCGACCTGTGTTACGCGTTGCCTGGTGCCGAGGTGCGTGTGATGGCGCCGGCGGCTATGGCGCGGGTGACCAAGATACCCCTCGAGCGCCTAGGCGAGCTCGCGGCGTCCAATCCCGTGCTCGGGCCAGGCGTCGAGAATTTCATTCGGGTCGGCGGCCTTGAAGGCGTCTGGGATGGGGACCTCAAGACGCATTTCCGAGAGGCACTCGCGCGACCCCTGAAGGGTGACGATATGCGTCGAACGCTCGGCGAAGAGCGAGGCGGGCGGGTTGCCGCGGCATCTGTCTCGGCACGCGTGCGCGCGGGCGTCTGACATGCTGGATCTGCTCCCGTCCGCGTTCACGGACGAGGCTGCGTCTCGCATCGACGCACTCGCTGCCGCCGCGCTGACCCACGAGCTGATCTGCTATCCCAAGCCCGGCCTGGTCAGTTTGGTCGATGCAGGCAGCCACGACGATATGGACGCCTCGACGTTTCACGCCAGCATCGCCGCGCTCGCCGGCTATTTCGGCGCGATGGCGAGCGCCGGCGCCGCCGGCGCCGATTTTGCTGCGCTGAACGTAATCGGCCGCGCGGCGGAGGCGCGGATGCTGGCAGCGACGGGTGGCGTCAACACTCATCGGGGGGCCGTGTTCTCCCTGGGTCTCGCGGCCGCCGCCGCAGGAGCCTCGACGCAGCATCGCAGTGCCGCAGCGATCTGCAGGGCAGTCTCCGATCGATGGGGACCCGACATCCGCGCCGCAGGCAGTCTCGCGAACGGCCGGACGCATGGGGCCGCGGTGCGATCGCGCTATGGGGCACCGGGTGCCCGTGAGGAGGCTGCCGCGGGGTTCCCGACCGTGATCGGGCATGCTCTGCCGGCGTTCCGCATGGCGCGGCGTGCCGGCGCGCCGCTCAATGACGCCCTAGTTCAGGCGTTGTTCACGATCGTTTCGGTACTCGAGGACAACAATCTGCTCTATCGTGGCGGACAGGCTGCCCTCGAGCATGCCCAGCGCCTCGCGCTCGACTTCCTCGGCTCCGGCGGTATCCTCGCGCGTGACGGTGTCGCGCGCGCAATCTCGATCCACCGCGCCTTCGTCGCCGAGCGTATGAGTCCCGGTGGAGCGGCCGATCTGCTCGCCGTCACCGCCTTCCTTGCGAGCGTCGAGGAGGCGCATCCGGCCGCGTGACGCTTGCGATCCTCTGTTCCGGCCAGGGCGCACAGCATGCCGCGATGTTCCGCATGCTCGCAGGAGAGGAGGGGGTGCGTCCCATACTCAAGCGCGTTGGCGACCTGACGGGCCTCGATCCGTTCGCGGCCTCGCTGGACGCCTCGCCTGAGGCGCTCGCGGCGAACCGCGTCGCGCAACCGCTTGTCGTCGGCCATGCACTTGCGGCTCACGCGATTTTGGCGGCGAGAGGCATCACGGCCGCCGTCTATACCGGCTACAGTGCCGGCGAGTTCGCTGCCCATGGTTGCTCTGGCGCGCTCGACGCCTTGGCGATTCTCGACCTGATGGCGAGGCGCGCTGCAGTCATGGACGCCTGCGTAAGGGATGCGGCGCAAGGGATGCTCGCGACCATCGGCCTACCGCTTGGCGAGGCAGAGGCCAGGGCGCGGCTGGCCGGCGTGTTCGTCGCCATCGTCAACGGGCCGGACCACGTCGTGGTCGGCGGTCAGCTCGCGGCGCTGGAGCGATATGAGGCGGACGCGGCTGCCCGCGCCCGGCATATGCGGCGCCTTCCGGTGCGGGTCGCTTCGCACACTCCCCTCATGGCGGCGGCCGCGCCGGGTTTGAGATCGATGCTCGAATCGTCAGGTTGGCGAACGCCGTCTGCTCCTACGCTGTCGGGGCTCGATGGGCGTTCGCTTCAAACGCCGGCCGATGCCGCGCTTTATCTTTCACGACAGGTCCATGATCGGATTGATTGGGCGCGGTGCGTCGAATGCGTACTCGAGTACGGCGCGACGGCAATATTGGAGATCGGACCGGGACGTGCGCTGACGAAGATGATCGAAGAGAGCCATCCGGGCACTCCCGTCCGTGCCTTCGAGGATTTTCGCACGCCCGCCGGCGCCGCATCTTGGGCGTCACGATTCGCCTGAATCCGAGGGGGAAGCCGCCAGATCTCAGATCACGTGATCTGATCCGCTGAGGTCAAGCTCTAACCTGAGCGGCTACATCGCTCGACCCGCCCCTTGGTACCGCAGCGTTCTTGACGGTGCGACAGACGGATTCCAGTTTGTATCCGTGGCCCGATTCAGGAGCAGCGCCATGCCACTTGGCTCCATGGTCACGAAATCCGCGAGACCAGTTCGCCTGAGCGGCTCGCGATACAGCCACCCGCGTAGCCACAGGCTGTTCTCGAGGCACTTACCGCGATCGCGCTGATGCTCAAGACGATGGGGTTGCGCGCAAGGTCTTTGGGCAGTGTGGGTTTTAACTTGCGAGTGGTGTTCGTGCGCTGACTTTATCTATAGCCGGCGGCTACGATCTCTTCGTGCACATGCGCCTGCCGCATCCGAAGAAGTTGCTTGGGTCGCTCACGCAGTGAATTGAAGGCGCTGCGGTGAGCACCGAGGTTATCCTGGAGATCCGAAGGAGCGTTCGAACTTGCCGAGCACGGTTTAGCCGCGAAGGGATTGCTGAGAACGAAAGCCAAGCCTCGGTTTTTCCGGCTCGCCTGGCTGTTCCCAGTATAGCGATCGACGCCGAGCTTGGAGGCCCGGCATCACTGAGGCTTGAGTCAGGCGTGGACGCCCTGCGACGCAAGTGTCGGAATCGCTGTGTCGACAGAGATCGCGTGGTGCTTCCGAAGCATTGGCTTCAGCACGAGAACCGCTGTGATCGCTGCGAGAAAATTCATGCCTGCGGTCAAATACAGCACTGAAGTCCAGGACCCGCTTGCCTCCATCATAATGTTGCTGAACGGAACCAGCAGAGCACCGACGCCTTTGCTGCAGTAGAGCAAGCCATAAATCTTGCCATAGTGTCTCGTTCCGAAGGTATCGGCCGTTACCGCACTAAACAAGCTGTAGATCTCGCCCCAGGCAAAAAACACAATGCCCGACGTGAGCAGAAATGCCCAAGGGTGACTGCCGAGTTCGCTTAGAGCCAAAATTCCAAGACCTTCGAGGCCGAAGGCGACGAACATCGTGTTCTCGCGACCGATATGGTCAGAGATCCAGCCAAAGAATGGCCGAGAAAACCCGTTCACGATCCTGTCCATCATCAGGGCAAAAGGAAGCGCCGCCATTGTGAAGAAGTACGCATTGACAGGCACGTCCTTGACGCCGAGGTCCTTAGCAATCAGTCCAAGCTGGGCGACCGCCATCAGGCCGCCCGTGATGACGCAGGTTACGATCAGAAACATGACGTAGAAGACCGGCATCCGAACGGCTTGGCGGAGGGTATAGCTCCGCCGCGTCTGGTTCGGTCGCGTCGTCTCCGGCGCCTCCCCCGGCCGGGGTGCGCGGATCACGAGGCCGGCACCGATGATGACTGCGCTGATGATAAAGGCGAACCAGAAGAAGGCCGCCTGGTAGCCGCTCTCCTTGATGAGATTCGCGATCGGTATGATGGTCAGCGCCGAGCCTCCGCCGAAGCCCGCCCCGACAAGGCCGGCGGCGAGCCCGCGCCGGTCTGCGAACCACACGACCGCGACGTTCGCTGCCGTCAGGTAGACTGTCCCGGCGCCAATGCCGCCAATGATGGCGGCGATGTAGAATTCGGTGAGGGAGGACGCGTAGGAGTCGAGAAGCCAGGATGTGCCGGCGCAAAGCCCGCCGATGACCATAATCAGGCGGGGTCCGAAGCGGTCGAGCAGCGATCCGCCTACCGGCGTAAGCCACGTCTGGAACACGACGAAAATCGTGAAGGCAGTTTGGATCGAAGCTCGGCTCCAACCATACACCTTCTCGATCTCGGGCACGTAGAGCGTCCAGGCGTATTGCAGGTTGGCAATCGCCACCATTGCGGCGATCGCGGCGATCAGTTGGATCCAGCGCGTCGACGAGTTGCTAGCTGCGCCCGGCGCATGCGTTGGCGCACTGGGGAATGCCATGGCTTGAACCTCCCTTGAACTCGACTTCGTGCAAGGCAGGCGTCGTTCAGGACGACCGCACCTCGGCGTTCTCACCATGTCGAGACTCGTCATGGATAAGAAGCAATATACTTCTGATATGTCAAGCGCATTGGCACGGTATCTCAGCCGTGGGTTGATGCGGGCGCATCTGGCCCGGGACGCGAGCCGTGGATCTGCGCTGCGCCAGCGGAGACGAGCCTCGCTCATTTCTCTGCATCCACGGGTTCCAACTTGGTGCGATAAGAGGACGTCCGCGTGGACGACGTTACCCGACCTTCACAGCTGACCTGCCGGCGATCACTGCTCCGCGCGACCCGGACTCAGTGCCTGGGCTTCTTCGATGTCCGTTTCCGAGATGCCGTCCGGGTCGGCAGGATGGCGACAATGGGTTATTCTGAGGCCTTAACCTGACCCACGCCGAACGTCCGCTTGCCCACAGTTTGAGCCCCGACGCGAACGGGCCGCTTTCGGCCAGATCCAACTGGTCGGATTGACGCCCGTTCTGGCGATGAGGGAGATCATCTCGGCACCTCGAAAGCAGATGCGTGAGCTGAGCTACAGGTCTAACGCACGACCCTGGCAGACCTTTTCTTCGGGCTGCTGAACTCACGGCGGCCGAATACACCTATGTTATGCCGCCATCCACGCACAACTCGATACATGTCACGGAGCTGCACTTGAAGATTGCCGTGGAGGGGCAGGATAACTCAGCAGAACTGGCCGATGTCCGCCGGGACACCTCAGTTCCCCGCCACCAACACCCGCGCGCCCGCTTCGGTGAGAAGCTGCTGTTGAACCGCTGATGCGGTGGAGTCCGTCACCAAAGTCCAATTCCGAGGAAAGAGAGCCCAGGCGCTCTGTTCGGCACGGCCGAGCTTGCTGGCATCGGCGAGCACGATCACCTCACGTGACTGCCGCATCATCAACGACTTCAGCGTGATCTGATCCAAGCTCGCCTCGCAGAGGCCCCGTCCGGCCACCACGCCTTCGGCGCTCATGATGGCGCGGTCTGCCGTCATCAGGCGCAACGCCTCGACGGCAAGCGGACCCACGGTGCTCATGCTGGTCGCCCTGACGCCACCACCCAACACGACGAGTTCGAGTCCCGGTGCCTCAGCAAGGAAGGGCAGCAGAGCGAGGTTGTTGGTGATGATCCGGAGGCGGCGGCGGCTCAGCAACTGTCCGAAGGCGGCGACCGTGGATCCGGCATCGAGGATCAGCGTGTCCCCGTCCTCGATCAACCCGATCGCCGCGTGCGCGATGGCTCGCTTCTCAGCACCATTCACGGCATGCCGCTCGGCGAGAATAGTCTCGGTCGGATGCTTGGCGAGGATCGCGCCGCCATAGGTTCTGCGCACCGAGGCCGTCGCAGACAGATGCTGCAGGTCGCGCCGGACCGTCGAGGCGGAGACGCTGAAGTGCCGCGCGAAATCGTCCACGTCGATCTCGCCAGCACTCAGCGACTCCAACAGCCGCGCCCGACGCTCTTTGCTGCGCATCGGCATAGACTTGCAGTCCCCCGACATTGTCCGGGCGTGCGGCGGTCAGGCCGCCGCCAGCTTCGGAGCGAGGTCGACCGCCTGACGCAGCGCCTCCACAAGGCTCCGCTCGTCAGCAATTCCCCTGCCGGCGATGTCGAAGGCCGTTCCGTGATCGACGGATGTCCGGATCACGGGCAGGCCTACGGTGATGTTCACACCTGATTCGAGCCCCAGAACCTTGATCGGGCCGTGACCCTGATCGTGGTACATGGCGACCACCATATCGTAGTCGCCGCGGCCGGCCAGGAAGAACAGCGTGTCGGCTGGTAGCGGGCCGCGCACATCCCAGCCTCTGGCTTGGCAAGCCTCGACGGCCGGTGCGATCTTCTCGGCTTCCTCGCCGTGGCCGAAGAGGCCGCCTTCGCCCGCATGCGGATTGATGGCGCAGACGCCGATCTTCGGGTTCGAGATCCCAGCCTTCACCAGCACGTCGTGACCGCGCGCGATGACGCGCTCGACGAGACCGGGCTCAATCTTCGCGATGGCGTCGAGCAGGCCAATGTGCGTGGTGACGTGGATTACCCTGAGCTTCGGCGATACGAGCATCATCGAGACCTCCGGCGTGCCGGTGAGGTGGGCGAGGAGTTCCGTGTGGCCGGGGAACTTGTGGCCAGCGGCGTGCAGCGCCTCCTTCGACAGCGGTGCGGTGCAAATACCCTGCGCCTGTCCTGCCTGCACGATCTGCACGGCCTTCTCGATGTAGCGGTAGGCTGCCTCGCCCGCCGTCGCCGACACCTGACCGAAGGGCAGGTCCTCGGGCACGAGCCCCACATCCACGCATTGCACCGCTGCGGTCTCAAAGTTCGCCGCGCCGGCATCCGTCAGCGCCTCGACAGGGATCTCGGCACCGACGACGCAGCCCGCCTGCCGGAGGCGCCCCGCATCCCCGATCACCAGAGGTCGGCACATGGCATGAACGTCCGGACGGGCGAGCGCCTTCAGGATAATCTCGGGTCCGATGCCGGCCGGGTCGCCCATCGTGATCGCGATAGTCGGACGGGTCATGTGAAACTTCCTTCCGTTCTGACGGCGCGCAGGCGCGCGCCGATGCGCAGGAGGCTGTCCGCATCACCGAAGGCGCCCGCCTTCGTGGCGACCGGGATGGAGAGTTGGCCTAGCGTCAGGCCAAGCGAGACGCCCGGCTCAATCTCGTCGACGAGGCGGATGCCGCTGACGCCGAAGCGCGTGAGCAGGGCCGCTGCGGTTTCGCCCCCGGTCGCCGCGAAGGCACCGATCTGCGGCGCGACCGCCTCCAGGGCGTCGGCGAGGCCTTGGACAAGACGCGGGCCGAGCGACATGTCCGGAGCGGCATTCATCTCGATCTCGACCAGCATGTCTCCGCCGGAGGCGGTCACCTCGGCGATACGCGCGGCGAGCGCCGCCCTGCCGGCAGGGTCGCCCAGGAGCGTCTCAGGCGCGACCGAAAGGTGGGTCACGCTTCCTCCCTTGGCGAGTTTGCGGGCAGCCGCGCGAGAGACTGCCGCGAGCGATCCGACCACGATCAGAGTGCCGCGCATGCTCGGCGCGAAGCGAACTGCCTCGGCGGGTTGTCCCGTGTCGATGGCCGCGAGGGCATGCGCGAGGCCCGCGCTGCCGATGAAGAAGGTCAACGGCGCGCCCGACAGGCTCGCCCGAGCAACGCGGTCGAGATCATCCTCCGTCTCGGCATCGCAGACCGCGACGATGTCGCCCAGGGCGGCCACCCGCGCGAGCGCGGTTGCGAGGTCGCCGCGCACGGTCGAGAGTGGAATCGTCTCGGCCCGGATGCCGGCCGAGACGAGGACCTCCGCAAGGTCGGCACAGGCATAGGTGTGATCGCGATGCCAGACCTCCGCTTCCTCCAGCGGACGACCGTTGACGTAGACGCGACCATCGATTGTCGTCCTGCCCATCGCCGGGAAGGCGGGTGCGAAGACCCCGAAAGCCGACCCCGCCCGCGATTTCATGGCCGCGATCGCCGCGGCCGTCTCGGCGGCCGGCTGGCCTCGCAGCGTCGAATCGATCTTCTTGAACAGCATCCGATCCGGTTCGAGCAGGCGGGCTAGAAGTCGCGCGTGGCGTCGCGCGGCGTCCTCCGCGGACAGACCGCGACTGTCGGCGTCGTAGGACAGAACCGTCGGCTGATCCGGTCCGACGATCGCCGCGTCGCCCCAGATCACCGCCGCTTCACGGCCCCGGCGTCCGAACGCGATCGCGCAGTCCGCAGCGCCAGTCAGATCATCGGCGAGGACGAGCCAACGGCCAGTCATTTCAGCGGCTGCCGGCCCGCTGCGCCGGGACGGTGTCCGACGCGGCCGACAGCTCGGCCTCCGCTTCCTCAGCACGGCCGAAGGCCCTTGCAGTCCAAGCCGTCGCGACCGGGACGAGGATCGCCGTCACCACGACGCAGGCCGCGACCAAGATCGTGGCAGGGCCCGCCGCGTCGGCGTAAGCCGGATTGGCGGAGGCGACAATAGCCGGCACGGCTGCGGCATTGCCCGCTGTTGAGGCGGCTGCGACGCCCGCAACACCTGTCCCGCCCGTCAGCCGGTCGGCGAAGAACAGCGGGATGCCCGTGACGACCACGACCGCCACCCCCATTGCGAGGCCGAGCAGGCCCGCCTGCCAGACCTTCGACAGATCGAGGCCAGCCCCGAGCGCGAATGCAAAGAACGGGATCATCACCGGAATCGCGCGGCTCAGGAAGTCGCGCATCTCGCGGTCGAGGTTTCCAATGACCATCCCGACAAGGAGCGGCAAGATTGCGCCGACCAGCGTCTGCCAGGGAAAGGCCGAGAGGCCCGCAACACCAAGCGTCACCATGGTGAGGAAGGGCCCGCTCTCGAGCGACATCACGGTGTAAGCACCGACGTCTCGCGGGCGCCCGTATTGGCCCATCAACGCCATGTAGAGCCCACCGTTGGTGTCGTTCATGCTGGCAACGACCGCTAGGGTGGATAGACCCACGAACATGCCGGCCGCCACCGGTGCCTCGCCAAGCAGGCGGCCGAAGATCAAGCCCAGAATGATCGCGATCCCGACCTTCACGGCGAGGAGTGTTCCGCCCTTCTTCACGATGTAGGGGGTGGCTCGGAAATCGATGCTCGCGCCCATGCACACGTAGAAGACGGCGAGGATTGTCAGAGCGCCGGAGAAGAGCGCTCCAGTGAACGAGCCAAAAAACTTCGGGGTTTCGGGAAAGAACGTTGCGATCAGCGCGCCGGCAAGCAGCGGCACGACCATCATGCCGCCGGGCACGGCTTCGATGGATCGCTTAATTGGTATCTGCATGCCGGCTTCCTCCTTGCGCATCGTGCGCAATCTTCTTGATTATGACACGCGCTCGCTCGACGTAGCAGCCAAGGGATATCGAGCCTGTCTGCGCAAATCGCGCATGCAGTCAATTGTTCCGGGCGCTTTGTGCAAGTGCGATTGGCCCAGTCGATCTGCGATGACCATGGCGCTCCCGCCCGCTCGCCAATCCACGATCAGTTCGACGGCCGCACTCCTCGATGTTCACTCGGCTGTAAGATCATCCGCGCGACGCGCTTTGCCACGAGTAGCGTGCTGATGGTCGGGTGCATCGACCGCATCTGCCCAGATCCATCTCCCGCCGAGCAGTGGGCTTGGAACTTGAATCTCGTCATCGGGGCGCTGCCCATCCTCGGCACTCGGATCTTGTAGGCCGCACCAGCGTTCAAGCCGCCTCTCAGCGCTTCCAGCGCCTCAGCCAAGAGGAGACCGGGTCAACGACGTACACGGCCACGTAAGATACCCAGGCGGTGGCTCTGGACGTGACTGACGACTTCGTCTGCCACTGCGCCTCTTCCGCAGCGATCTGAGCAGCCAGGATCGCCATCACATAGGTGTCCTCGTGCTCCTTGCACTCGTCCAACGCACTGCGCTCGGCTGCTCGCCTGCTCTGTGAGGCTGACTGCCGAGAGTAGGCCTCGCGCACGCAGCTGTGCCAAGCTTGTTCCAAGGCAGGAAGATCGTGCGGCGGGTTTGCCGACGCCGCGCGGCCCGGGCTTATACTCAGGACCAGCAACATCGGGAGGAGCAGGTGCGGGCGCATGCTGCATGTTCGCGCTTCGGTATCCGCCCGCCTAGAACAAAATGGCAACACCGGTCACATTGTCGCCCCGCCGTGCACAGCTCGGACAGGAGAGCCCAGCCGTGTATGTGGGAGCCGGAAGAGATTTCCGATGACGCGCTGAGGCTCCCACCCGCGCAAAGGCTGGCGAGGCGTGGTTAAGAACGGGTTTCTGTCGGCGAGCTCTGTGGCGACCATACCGCGGCCGTGTGCTCAAGCGCACGGCATGCTCGTCCTGAGGGCAGGGGAGGCTTGAAACCCCTGTGGAGCGGTGGCAGGCTTTGGTGTGCAGCAGGGCGATGGCGTCGCCTTCTTGCAGCCCTTCATTGGGCGTTTCCTCCCTAGACTTCGGGCCGCTCCGCAAGGACGGCCTTTTTTCTTCGGCGTTGCCGGCCCTGTCAAGCAAGATAGTGCCCATCGGCACGCTCGCTAGAAATGTATTTCCTGTCTCCTCGCCGCCCCGCAGCTGGCATCCCTTAGCGCGACGTGCTTAGCGAGTGGTTACGAGAAAAGGCGCTCAAGGTCGGAGCAGGCAAGGCCGCGATCTCCTGCGATCCGTATGGGTCGCGTGAATGTCCGGATCACGCCCACTTTGGCTGTTCAGCCAGCCTGGGCGGCTCCTTTGAAGCGGACCTTGCAGCAGCTCACCTTGTAGTTCTGAGTTGCAACATCACCGGACCTTCGCATGCCGATGACCAGAGGTCCGATTTTGCTGCAAAATCTGACCCAATGCCACTGGCACAGACCCGACAGCCGCGACTGCGCGGCCCCTTCTCACCATCGGCGGCAATCTCGATAGTGGCCTCGAGTGCGGTCCATCGCCCTGCTATAGTTACGTGCGAACGCGTCACGTCGATTCCGGGCGATACCTCTCCGTGGGCAGGCTGGCATGAAGCGTTGCGCTGTCCTCGTGCTGATGACGGGTCTGTCGGTTGGTCATGCCTCAGCAGACCCGTTAGAGCTCTCCGTCTTCCGCGACCTTCCGCGACCGGAGCCCACCTTGCAGGTGGCCTACGGGGAAGCGCCCTCGCAAGGCATTGACGTATTTCTGCCCGCCAGCCCCGGTCCGCATCCGATCGCGGTTTTGATCCACGGTGGTTGCTGGAGCAACACCACCGCCGGGCGCGAGCAGATGCGGCACCTGGGCCCGGAGCTGACACGGCGCGGGATTGCCGTGTGGAGCATCGGCTACCGTCGCGCGAACGAGGCCGGCGGAGGCTATCCCGGTACCTACCAGGACGTGAGCGCCGCTCTGGACCGGCTCGTCGAGGACGCAGAGGCCCACCACCTGGACCTTTCACGGGTGGTGCTCGTCGGGCATTCCGCTGGCGGCCACCTCGCCCTGTGGGCGGCCTCACGCGTCTCCCTGCCTGGCGAGAGCCCGCTACGCGCGGCATCGAGGCTCGAGTCCCGCACCGTCATCAGCCTGGGTGGGGTGGGCGACCTTGCGACGTTCGCCCGCTTCGTCCCGCTGCTTTGCGGTCCTGGCGTCCTCGAACGGCTTGCTCCGTCGGACAAGCTCACGGAGGTGTCGCCCGCCGCCTTGGCGCCGGCAGGCTCCGTCGTCATGGTGAGCGGCGTGCTCGACCGCCTCGTACCGCCCTGGGTTGCGTACGACTATGCCCGGGCCTTGCGGGCCAAGTCAGGGATCGCACCACGCCTCATCAACCTTCCCGATGCCGGGCATTTCGATCTGGTCACGCCGTCGACCCCGGCTTGGAAGGAGGTGCGCGACCTCATCGAGACAGCCTTGAAAGCACGTTAGGCCGATGGCAGCGCGGCCTGAACGGGCAGAGTCTATCCAGGCTCGGAGGCGCAACGCCTAGGCAAGCCATGCTAAGGCCATGGACGCGACCAGCGCCATGGCGCTCTCACACAGGCAGCGTCAACGCGGCGAGGAGCGTCACGAAGTCCTAGGCGAACAGCGGGCCGCAGGGCGCGGCCCACGAAGTGGCCATGACCTGTGCGTCGATCGGGTCGGACGCCCTCGCGTTCAGCGGCCCGGCGCAGCGTCGGAGCCGGACTGTTCGAGCAGCAGAGTTCGCACGTCTGCGAGGACCAGCGCGGGCTCGAACAAGTCGAGGCTGTAGATGTTCCGCACACGTCCCGCGTGGTCGATCAGGAAGGCGCGGAAGACGTGATTCAGCGCTCCACCGGGCTTGGCGTCGACATGCTGGCCATATGCAGCAAGAAGCGGTGCAAGGGCGTCCCGGCCGGCGGCTGTAAGGAAAACCCAGATGGGCGCGGCTGGGTTGGCGGAGCGCCAAGCGGCAGCGTAGTCCCGCATCGCCTCGGGCGTGTCGCGCTCAGGGTCGAAGCTCAGAGTGACGAGGCGCATCCGGCGCGACAGGAGGGGATCCTCCGCCGCTAGGTCTTGCAGCCGAGCCATGCCAGCGCTGGCGAGTGGGCAGATGTCGCCGCAGCGCGTGTAGATCAGGGCAAGCACGCTGACCTCGCCCTGGAGGGCGTCGAGCAGCAGGTCCTGTCGACGACCGGCTTCGTCGAGGACGGCCCCCCCGGCCGCAGACTTGATTGGCGGCAAGCGGTAGCTGCCAGGGGGCGGGACCGAGAACGCGATATCGTCGGTCCCCGGCGGCAGGTGGCCATCATGCGCGAGAACCGCGGCACTCATCATCAGCGCGGCCGTGAAGCTCGAGAGTGTCGCGGGCCGCATGTCAGTTCGTGTAGAGCGAGGCCGCGCCGAACGCCATCATATGCGGGCGCCCGAGCCCCTCGGCCGCGAAGTTGATCGCGAAGCGCGGTGCCAGTTCCTTGCCGTCCCACTTAAATGCCTTGAGGAATTGCTCGTTATCCGGGCCGGTCTTGTCCCAGTTCGCCAGGAGCGAACTGGTGTAGTAGATCCGCTTTCCGTCCCAGCTCTGCGAGACCATGTTGAGCTGTGCGCCGATCTTCTTCTCGTAAATCTGCTGCGGCCTGTGCGGGTCAGAAACGTCGAATACGCGCGTAGTGCCGTCCATGAAGGTATCGACGAACAGCGTGCGGTCGTCGGCTGAGAGACTGATGTCGACCGGCACCGGCAGCTTCGTCGGATCGCCGATCTCGGCAACCTCTTTGGCGCGCCACGTCCCACGCTCATCCTCGTGCACGAGCCAGAGCTTCGAGGTGAGAGCGGTCGAGGTGAAGGCGTAGGAGTGGTGGGGTCCCCAAGCCCAGCGGATCTCCAGCGGCACGCCAGGGACGCTCAGCACGGTGCGAGGCTGGCGGGTGTGGAAGTCCCATAACACCATCGTTTGCCCGAAGCGTTTCATCGCATCGCCATCCTTCATCAGGTCAGCGAGCGGGCGCATGTAATTCTCAAGGCCCGTGAAGGACGAGGTCAGCATCACGTTGCGACGCGGCAGCACGCGGGCATCGTAGCCGTAACCGTCCGCTCTTGCCTCAATCCGGGCGCCGTTCGGCATTGCGTCGGTCGGCAGCCAGTGAGTGACGACGTAATCGCCCTCGTTCGAGTACTCGACGAGCGCCGCCCGACCGGTCCCGTCCCGGTTCGACAGGCTCGGGATCAGCATGCGACCCGGCAGCGCGTAGGCGCCGTGTGGGCCGGCCGCGCCGCCGCTCTTCTCGATGAAGTCGTCGATCACCTTCACGAGCCGAGGCTTGGCCGGGTCGGTGGCGACATCGAAAATGAAGATCTTGCTGTCAGACAACCCTGCGGCCCAGAACTGGCGTCGATCGTCGGTGAAACCGCCGTGATGCGCCTCGTGCCGACCGCCGACCGAAGCCGCGTGTATCGGCTTGCCGAAGGTGGGCGACCCGTCGCGCACATCGATCGTGACGAGCTTGTCCGAACTGTCGCCCAGGCCCTCGATCCCGAGCGTCCAGACGTAGACGAAATCTTCGATGCCCGTGATCTTGGACATATATGGCGATTGGCAGGTCTCGTCGGCGAGGACGGACCCCGCCGCGAGGATGAGGGCAGCGCACAACGGCGAAGCGAGCTGGCAGGATGGCGTTGCGTAAATCTTCAGCATAGGCGTTTTCTCCTGCCACTGGACAGTCGTCTTCGCCGAAGTTTCCCAACCAAAAAAGCGTTCGCCGCGCGGCCGAGCTAGTACGAGGTAGCATCGTGGCGAGCAGGAGCGTTGAATGCTCCGCCTAATCGCTCAAACTGTCAATCTGCTGCACCGCGATCAGGTCAATGACGCAAATGAGTAAACAAGTTCAGAGCATGATACGCCACAGACGGCCTTTTGTCCGGGCCTGATGAGCGTGGCTCGGTAAGATCTGGCGCAGAGAACTCCAAATTTTGATTTTTGTTTGGTGCTCCCAATCATGCGCACCCGAATTCTGACGGTGCAAATGTCTGCGCCGGCTCATGCTGCACATCTCGATGCAGACCTACGCTACGCACAAGTACAATATCGGTAAAGAATTGATTCCGTTGAACAACGATCCAATGTCCAATTTGAAACCTATATTTAGTATTCATCGAGGAGGCAAGCCCCATATATTGCGCATTTTGACAGGCGAGTGCTGGTCTAACGAAGTTTTTCAACAGCATCGGTTTAATGCCGCCGATCAGCAGCGCGATGCCGGCGAGCCTTCGCTGCTCGCCGGTATGGCGCGTGAGGTGATCCGGGAGTTCTCGGCGGATCCGACACGGGTCTATGCCGCGGGTCTCTAAGCCGGCGGCGCAGCCGCGGCGATCCTGGCGTCGACCGATCCCGACCTGTTCGCAGCGGTTGGCGTGCACTCGGGCCTACCGTCTGGCGTCGCCAAGGACATGCCGTCAGCCTTTGCAGCCATGAAGGGGGAGGAGTTTTCCAGCCGAGCGGCACGCCAGGCTCAGTCCCTACCATTGTCTTCCACGGCGATGCCGACCGCACGGTCCATCCGGTCAACGGCGACCGAGTTATCGCACAAGCGACACGCGGGAGGACGCTGAAGACGGTGGCCGCCCAGCGTATATTCGAGGGTGGAACGGCCTACACCCGCACGATCCAGCGCGACGGCGACGAGCGGGCGTTCCTGGAGCAGTGAGTGCTGCAGGGTGCCGGGCACGCTTGGTCTGGCGGAAGCGCGAGCGGCACGTACACCGACCCGCTCGGACCCGATGCGAGCCGGGAGATGCTGCGCTTCTTCCTGGCTCATGCGAGCACCGCCGCCCAGACACGGCACTGACACCCGCAAGGCGCGCGAAAAATCAGCAGGTAAGGAGATATCCCGCATTCTGCCTGAAACGGGCGCCGGCAGGGCACCTGAGAGCGGTGGTTCGCTGCTCACTCAAGGGAACAAAAGGCGGGTCTCGTCGAGATCCGGACGTTTCGTCCTCTTCAATGATGTAATTGTAATTACCTGCCTTCAGCACATCGTAAGCACTGGGCTGACGTTGCGGGCGGACGGTTCAAGGCCGATTGGCGAAACCGGCCAACAATCGTTAGCACTCGCCGACGTCGAGTGCTAGGACCCTGCGCAGGGAGAAGCGTTCGCCTCTCTCTCGAGCGGCGGCACTAACCAGCCGCTCACCTCGCTAGGCAGGAAACTGGAGGCCCCATGAAGTTCCGTCCGCTGCACGACCGTGTCGTCGTCCGCCGCATCGAGGGCGAGGAGAAGACCAAGGGCGGCATCATCATCCCCGACACCGCCAAGGA